>JANQHV010000323.1 GCA_028282505.1 SAR324 cluster bacterium
ATCTTCGTACACTTTCAGGGTGCTGTCCAATGGCAGAGAAGGTTTACGAATGGATTCTCCTCTACCTGTCCCAGAGATTGCAATCGTGAGTGTTGTGGACTCCCCAGCTTTCACATTTTCCTGTGAAAGTTTTGCTTGAATTGCATAGTTTCCAACCAGACCATAAAAATCTGGGGGTTGGTTTTTTGTGGGAAAAGCCAAAGACTCCAGCAAAAGAGGTTCTGTTCTCAGTTGAAAAGGTTTACGCTGGCCACTGAAAAACGACGATCCAAAACCATCAAAAAGCGAGTTATGGCGCTGCTGAATTATTTGTTGGCCATGCAAACTGGCAGCACTAATTTCAATTTTTCCTTCTTTGAGAGGAGTGAGCCCCAATTGAACAGTATACACTTCGAAAGACTGCCCTCCCATCACTTTCATCACGGGATCTGTTTTTTCCAACTCATTGACATGGAATGCATTGAGTTCTGGGCGTTCAAAACGTAAATTGGCCACTTTCAATCCCCGTTTCAGATACAATTCAAACGTGTAAATAATCTGCTGATTGGGATATGCCTGATTTGCAGAAAGAAAACTTTTCACAAATGCAGATTTTTTTGCAACAGGAACATCAGAGGTTTTGGTAACTTGGAGTTCAATCGGATCAGATTGATACTTTTTTCCGTCTACTGATACAATTGCCGCAGGAATTTGTAATGTTCCTGTTCTCAGTGGAGTCAATGCATATCTGAAATCAATTTTTGAACTGCCTTTTCCATTGATCCACTGTTTTTGAGAAGATTGTCCCTGGTACCTTATCTTAAGATCGGGAGAATGCAAAATCTGAGGTTGACTGGAACTACTGGCATCTTTTACTGTCAGTGTGAGGATGAAATAATCTTCGATAGTTCCTGCGTTTTTATCAACTGTAGCAAAAAATTCTACGGCATAGACAGGTGTGATCAAAAGCGACCAGAGTAATAAAATATTCCCACCCAAAAACCAGAGTTTTTTCATCATAGATCTATTTGAAATAAAATACTATTGTGTGTCGTTGAGCCGTGTTTGAGCATTTTCCAGTTCGATTAACGATTGCTCCCACATTTCCATACTTTCAGAAAGCTCCATAGTCAGTTGCTGTTTTGCTTTTTGCAATGATTGAATCTTTTCGGGTGTTGCTGTGTGATAAAAGCTATCAGCACTGAATTGTGCATCAATCTCAGCTAACTGATTTTCCTGAGACTCAATTAATTTTTCAAATCGTACATTCTTCTTGGACAATTGAGCAATCAAACGCTTCAGTTCTTTGCGTTTTTCATAGGAAAGTGAATCTTCCAATACCACATCTTTTTTCTCACGAGACGTGTGTCTGAGCGATGGAGTACTGACCAGATAGTCATCTCCATAATAAGCAACATACTCTTCATAGGATCCCGTAAAATCCCTCACTTCTTTTGGAGTTAATGCTAAAACACGTGTTGCAATATTAGAGACAAAATGGCGATCATGACTGACTAGAATCAATGTACCTGGAAAATCATTTAATGCTGTTTCCAAAGCTTCAATCCCTTCGAGATCCAAATGATTGGTGGGTTCATCCAGGATCAGGACATTGCCTTTTCCCAAAATCAACTTGGCAAATAACAAGCGGGCTTGCTCACCCCCACTGAGAGAAGTCACAGATTTATCAACATCATCTCCAGAAAACAAAACCCGGCCTAGCAACCCTCGAATCGTACCAATTGTTTCCTGTGTCCCATATTGATAGAGCCACTCATACACTGTTTTGTTCTCTTTAAATAACTCGCTCAAGTCTTGAGCAAAGTAAGAAATATGTGCTTCATATCCCCACGTATAGGTTCCCTCGTCTGGTGAGAGCTCTTCCATGATGATTTTGAGTAAAGTCGATTTTCCAATACCATTTGGCCCGATAATCGCTATTTTGTCATTCCGTGTCACAGTGATGTTGACATTCTGGAGAACTTGTTTATGACCAAAAGCTTTGGCGATATTTTTGATCGTGATGACTTCTTTTCCAGATGGCCGTCTTTGTTGAAAATTAAAAACTGGAGATACTCGTGAAGAACGCTTGATTTCTGGAATCTCAACCCGCTCAATTTGTTTGACACGGGACTGTGCCTGCCGAGCTTTTGTGGCTTTTGAGCGAAAGCGGTCGACAAATGCCTGCATTTCCGCAATCTTTTTTTCTTGATTGGCAATTTCTTTGAGTTTTTGTTCCATTGCCAAGGCTTTGGTTTGCAGAAAAAAATCATAATTTCCCGGATACAACTGCACGGTTTCATAGTCAATATCAGCAATGTCGGTACATATTGCATTCAAGAAATTGCGATCATGAGAGACCACCAGCAGTGTTCCTGTGAACACATTTTGTAGGAAGTGCTCCAGCCAGGCAATGGAAATAATATCAAGGTGATTGGTTGGCTCGTCCAACAGTAGTAATTCAGGTTCTTGAAATAAAACCTGGGCTAACAGTACACGCAATTTGAATCCCCCAGAAAGTGCTGCCATTGGTCCAAAGTGATAGCTCTTCTCAATTCCTAAACCAGATAATAATTCTCCCGCAAAGCTTTCGGCATTATAGCCACCTTCGTGTGCGATGATTTCTTCCAACTCTCCCAGTCGGTGGCCTGTGATTTCGTCAGTACTGTCTTTGAGCAGCAACTGTTCTTTTTCCTGTAAAGCCCGCCAAAGAGCAGGTTTGCCCTGTAACACGACGTCGATCACATTTTGTTTTTCATACTGAAAATGATCCTGGTTCAATACACCGAGCCTTGTGTGACGTGGCATGGAGATATCACCGTCTATGGCACGCTCTTTACCAGAAAGAAGGTACAATAGCGTCGATTTACCAGAACCATTTGCCCCTACAATTCCATAACGTTTACCAGGATCAAAACACAGTGTGACATTCTCAAATAATGTTTTGTGTCCATAATGCATGGTCAAATTGGATAATGAAATCATAAGACGTCAATTATTGTATCAAAGCAAAGTTTCTTGGGAGAACTGAATGGCGAGAGACTACATGTGAGGCTATTATTTTTACCGTAAATCACTGGTGATTACAAATCAAAAAATGAACGCTGCTCTAAAGGGAATTGCCTGGATGTATAATTTTTACTCAGGATGCATTCTTTTGCTTCAAAATTTTTTTACACTCTTTACAGGTAACCGCACCAGGGTTGCCTTTGAATATACGATAACCGCCTTCCCGATTTTGTTCAAAGACCGTTTTACAAATAGACATGTCCTCTACATATTCTTCGCCCAGCATCTCATACGTTCGTTGTTGACTGGGCTCAAGAATGTGAACCAACTGCTCCAAAGCTCCATTTTGTTGAACCAATTTCAGGATCTTTTTGCGGAGTTGTTTATTTTTCATTTGCAAAAAACGACCACCCTCCTGCAGGACTTGACTGGTAAAATGTTTGGGCACTGCCATTAAATGAAATGTTTCTTTTTGTTGATTCATAATTTTTCTCATTGAAATTTGATAAATAGACTTGTAAGAATACTAGTGAAGAAGCAGAATAAGCTCATCGTTTCTTGTGAAAGTTACATTTTAAATAGGTATCAACAGAAAATCTATTGTAAAGTTATGAATGTTCGGTATACTGAACACGATTTCAAAGGTATGCTTTCTACTTGTTACAACCATCTAAATTTTAAACAAATGAAAAGGAGAAATTCCCATGCCCGCTAATAAGGAGATGAGAATTTTAGTTGTGGATGATTTTTCTACAATGAGAAGAATTGTGAAAAACATTTTACGCCAGCTTGGCTTCAACAATATTGTGGAGGCAGATGATGGCACAACAGCATTACAAAAGTTGAATGCTGAGAAAATAGACTTTGTCATCACGGATTGGAATATGCCTAAGATGACAGGTATGGAACTTCTCAAAGAAATTCGTGCTGATGAAAAATTCAAGAAAATACCAGTGCTCATGGTAACTGCAGAAGCCTTACAAGAAAATATCATCGCAGCAGTAAAAGCGGGTGTGAACAATTATATTGTTAAGCCATTTGATGCCAAAACACTGAGTGATAAGATTAATAAAATTTTTCCTTAGCTGCTGTGGTTAGGGAACTGCTGTAGAATAATTTGGCCAAGCAGCGCAAGCTTCTGGAAAGCAATATCACTGAATTGCTTTCCATCGTGAGATTTACCGTATTTTGTTAATTCGTTATTGGAAATAATCCTCAACGTCAAGAAAGGAGTGTTCCAACGCTTTGCCACTTGAGCGATAGCACTGCTTTCCATATCTTCGCACCAGGTCTGGAAGGTGGAGTGGACTTGGTGAATAAAATTTGGGTCTCTATTAAATTGGTCTGCGCTCCCCACAGTAGCTTTTTGGAAAGACAGCCCATTCTTCTCTAAGAGAGAAGAACATGTTTGCAATAGTTGCACATCCCCAGGAAATTGAGTCACCGATATTGTCTCCTTGCCGAGTTGAATAAAATGAGGACGAGGGATAATAGTTCCATCCGGGGCTTTCGTATGTCTGGAAAACTCCTTGACTTCGTTTCCCAGCAGAATATCTCCTATTTTCAGTGACTTTACATGGGCTCCTGACAGTCCTATCTGCAAACAGTTTTTTGGTTGAAACTTCTTGATGAACGCGTGTGCAGCACATGCGGCATTAATAGCTCCCATCCCAGTATGTACGATCATCAGCGATGGTGTTATGTAATAATTCCACTGATCGTAATTATCTTCTTTTCCTCTTGGAAAATCTCCAAAAAAGGAGTCCAGTTCATTCTCACCAGCAATAAAAACTAACGTAGGAAAGGGCATGGTTTGCATATGTTTTTCCTCAATGCAGCAAATCATAAAGGCGATCTTTTAACAGATCTGTAATCTCCAAAATTGCCAAATCTGTGGGCAACTGATCCCATTCCATTATTTGAAGGATATAATCTCGGACATGTCCTCTTCGCAATCCCCGTTTTTCCCAGCCTTCATAAATTTGTATTATTTGATCAGATAAAGCTTTTCCCGTCATATCTCGCCGAAACACGAATTTAACGGCACTATCCGGATGTTTTTGAATGAACTGTTCACAGGCAGCATGGTCGATTCTTCCAGTGCCATAAATCACATCGGACTCTTGATCGTTGGAAGATTCCTCTTCCACGTACAGATCATCTACCATTTCTTCTTCCAGAATATCATCAATTCGTGCTGGTTGAACAGTAGTGGTTTGTTGTGAAGTTGGAGGAGCAACACTCTGGTGTGAGGGTACTGCTTGACTCGCATTACCGGTTGTTGAAGTAGATCTCAAAGGAGTATTAGCTATAGGTCGTTGGGTGGAGTGGCCCCATTGCCGAGAAGGACGAATGAATTCTACTGGCTCAAATTGGGTTCTTTCAGATTCTGTCCCTTCTAACGGCATATGTCCCCCTCTTACACGAGAAATATCCTGTAATAACAATTCCACAAATTTACGCCCTTCTACTCGCTGAACAAGTTCTTCTCGCATTTTCAGCAAATCATTAATTGAGAATTGTTGATTTAACTCGATTTCTGCGTCTTCTGATTCTAATAGCAAATCATGATAAGCTGTGGCATAAAGCAGAAAATCCTGAAGTATCTGGCGGTCGGATTGGTATAAGGACAAGTGGATATTTCGTCGAATGTTGAAAAAATGGTGGGCTCCATACGCTAATCGGTCAAAGGCTTTTATGATTTTATTTCGAATTTTTTGCTGAGTTTCTTGTTGACTCCATTGATGCTCACGAACATAGTTGATGAATTTATTGAATAAATCTATGGACAAAAATTGAAAAATTAAATCTCTTTCTTCCTCAAAAAAAGACGTCAGTACCCACTCTCCCTTTTCAACTTCCTGAGCAGTTGCATCATTAAACAAAAAACCAGACTCATACAAATACTCACAAAGTTGTACAAGTAATGCCTCTTCGTCTGATATTCCCGGAGTCAGCAGTTGACTGGAAGAATTTTTTATGGCAACCCGGCGTAACATAGGCTATCTTTTCCTTTGGCTCAACTGTGTCGTTTTTTGAATGATTTTTGCTAATTCTCTAAATCGATAGCTTAGGGTATTCAAGATAATCCCGATGCCTAAACTTCCGAAACTTAATAATATACATGCTGTGGAAAGAATGGCTGTGGGAACTTTATTGACATATCGATCTGCTAAAAAATCTATAATCACTTCTATTCCTGTTCCCAGTCCAATGATCCCAAAAAATAAGCCAAGCAGACCAAAAAATGTAAAAGGCTTATAGGCTTTGGCAATGGTCACAATTTGAGACAAAACTCGGTAACCATCTCGAAAAGTATGTAGTTTGGAGAAAGACCCTTCTGGTCGCTCCTGATAAGGCATGGGGATTTCCTGAATGACAAAACCATAGTCAAGTGATCGGATGGTTAATTCTGTTTCTACCTCAAACCCTGATGACAAAACTGGAATGGTTTCTACATATTCACGCGTGAATCCACGATAACCTGACATGATGTCATTCAAATCACTGTGAAAGATCCAGTTCACCAGTGTCCGAACCAGGTTGTTGCCAAAAACATGCAACGGCCGGAAGGATTCATCCGTATATTCACTCAAACGTGTTGCTACTGTCATGTCCACTTCACCAGTGAACAATGGTTCTAAGAGTTGCCGAGCGTGTTCTGCAGAGTAGGTATCATCCCCATCCACCATAATGTAATAGTCGGCATCGACTTTCTTGAACATGGAAGCAATCACTCTTCCTTTTCCAGGATGTATCTCTTTAATAACGGTCCCTCCCAGCTCTCGGGCAATCTCTGGTGTTTTATCAGTACAATTGTTGTCAAAAACATAAATTTTGGCTTCTGGTAGATATTGTTGAAAATCTTTGATCACTTTACCAATAGTCAGTTCTTCATTCAGACAGGGGATTAAAACTGCAATCTCTGACGTAGACGAGCCAGGGGCAGATTCTTGTTTTGGCATAATTCCTTAATATTAAAATTTAGGGGAGATCGGTGGAACGATGAATTTTTGGGTACTTTTTATGAGAAAAGCAAAAAATATACAATGTTAACGGAATTTCCCATACTTCCTTTTCAATTCTTGTAACTCTCGGTTGATTTCATCATTAGAAAAATTTTTTGCCTTTTGCTGGGTTTTTCGTCGTTTTGCATGGGCATGACCCGTTGTGTGATATTGGCTTTTCAGATTTTGAAACTCTTCTTCAATTTCTTCAAAAATAGAATGTGATTTCATTTTTTCTTTATTTTTGGCACCTTCAAATGTATCATTTTCTTCATCCCACAAATTGTTCAAATTTGTAAAAACTCTAAGAGCCCAGTCTACTAGAACTTGCAATGGATCTTTAAACCCAACACCAAATCGACTAAACAACTCTTCGACTTCATTCAATAAATCTTCCAAAGTTTCATCCGTTGGGTCCTCAAATGGAGGAGGGGAAGATTGGGTCTTTGTGTACGTGTGAGAAGTATTTGTTTTGGTGTAGGAAGTACGTGTGCGGGTTTGTTGTTTTTGTTGTTGGGTACGGTGTCGATCAAATTGGCGATCATAAGCACGACGCCGATCAGGATCGCTTAAATGTTCATAGGCCTGTGTCAGCACGACAAATTGTTTTTGAAGTTTCTGCTTTTCTTCAGGGCTGGCATTGTGGTACAAATCAGGATGGCATTGCTTCGCTTCCCGTCGAAAAGCTTTGCGTATCTCATCCAGAGAAGCTTGTGGGGAGACCTTCAGTATTTGATAATAATTAACCATAATTATATTAGAACCAGGATAAAAATTTTATGCATATTGTGTATTTCGATTTAGAAACAAAATACGCTGCTGATGAAGTTGGCGGTTGGGAAAACATTGAAGACATGGGAATGTCAGTCGGTATCCTTTGGGATTCATCAGATTCTCAGTTTCATATTTATTTGGAAAACCAGGCCCAAGATCTACTGGATCATTGCAAAAATGCAGATTTAGTGGTTGGTTTTAACCATATTGGTTTCGATTTTCGTGTTGTTGCTGGAGTGTTGCGTGCTAATCGAGATGAACGTCAACGTTTGTATACCGAGTTAGTCGAATTAAATAATTTTGACATGCTGGTTGAAATCAAAAAAGCCTTAGGCCATCGCCTGAAACTGGATGACATTGCACGTCCCACTTTGGGAGTTGGTAAATCGGCTGATGGTCTCATGGCCTTACAGTGGTACAAAGAAGGTAAACTCGATAAAATTATTGAATATTGTAAAGATGATGTTGCTGTCACTCGAGATGTCTACCAGTATGCCTTAGAGCATCACCAACTGTCCTATAATTCTCGTACTGGTATCAAAACCGTCAAACTCAACTGGTCTTCTGAAAAGCCCAAGAAAGAAATTGAGCAAATGTCTTTATTTTAGAACCTGTTTAAAAAACCTGATTTTACTGCAAAACCACCTCATTGGTATCTGTTTTGAGAAAATTTTCGTTAAATAAGCCGGCTATTCACCTTAAATTTTCTCAAAAATCCGCTCAATGAGATCGATTTTTCACGACGAACCATCTTTTCCAAACAGGTTCTAAGGCGATTTCCCAGTATGGCGTTATAGCCACATATCAAAAGCATCTTTAAACTCCTTGCTAAGCGGAGCATCCACCATCATGGACAAGGATGCTAAAAAAGGAACAACCGCTGTTTTCAAAACCCGGTAGTATTCAGAGGGTTTCTCCATGTCATCTTTACGCAATTCTTGAAATTCACCGCTCTTATTGGCAATCAAAACTTTCAAGTGAGGAGTTAGCCCCACACCACCGTCTTTCAATTTTTTTTGTTGACTGAATGCGTCATCAGGAAAACCAACCAGGTATGCCATTTTTTTATCTGCAGACTCGAACACCAAATAGTGAGTTTCTAACTTAAATGAAAAGCGATTGATGATTTTTTTGACCAATTCGACAAATTCATCCCGTTGCTCTGGAAAACCCCAAAATTCTGTTGTATCCCCATTCATCAACTCATGTTTTTCTTTGTTATAAGGACGAAAAACATCTGGAGTTTCTGCATTGATGCGAATGCCGACCTGTTCCAGTTCCTTCTTCTTCAGATTTTCTACTTGTCCGAGTGCCTCTTGCATTTCCTTTGATGACATTTCAGAGATCGACTTGCCTAATTTTTCTTCAAAAGGAGCCAACCATTTCCTTAAAAACTCCAGCTTTATTTCGTTGTAGTGTTTGATGATACCACTCATGGTGAGGTGATCCATCCGTTGTTTCACGTCACTATAATTGGTACTCTTTTCAATCACCTGCAACTCATCGAAAAAACCTTTCAAGTGCTCATCCTCTTCTCGAAAAATGAGCAAATTGGTCAGATTGGATTTGGTGTTGTCCACCATTTTTTTGACTTGTTGTATGTATTCTTCTTCTGTCTTGACAACACGCTGTTCTCCCGTACTTGCTAAAAATGAACTCAAATGTATAAATTTTCCATCTCCCAGAGGAACTCGGCTATATTTATTGAGCTTTTTCTTCACTTCTTCTGCTGGGATGTCTGTATACTTCAAGCTTTCGATTTGATAACGTACTTCATCCAGTGCAGGCTCTGCAGTCTTGCCAATATCCTCGGATTTCTTAATTTCATCAATCAGGTCGATATACTTTTGAATGTCTTCCAGACAATCTTTCCGTAATTCAAAAGCAACTTTACCTGAATCTTCTTTGGCATAATACGTTTCAAACCTTCCTTTATCACTCATAACCTTTCCCTATTTCTATACTTGTTCCAAACAGCAGAAACCTCTATAGTGCAGTCGATAGCGTTGTCGAATTTTTTGTCAAACTACTCTATCCATTGATATACAATTTCAAAGAACTAATCCATCCATTTTTGTCAAATTTTGTTTTATGGTGAATGCGTCCTTGAAAATTCTATAAAAAGAACTTTTCATTTTACTATGATTCTGAGATAGTTGCAACGACTTCTTTTCTAATAAAATTAATAAAATCAATGATTAAGATGTGCTTTTATCATTTTTTGTAAAAAGGCTACATTTTTTGTCAAAATATCAAAAAGCACAACAGGAGTCAGGAATAGACTCATATTTTCAAGGATGATTTATGGACAAATACAATCCAGGAAATTTTTTTGAAGATTTTGAAGTTGGTTCCACAATCCAGCATACATTTTCGCGAACTTTAACCGAAGGTGATAATGCACTCTATATCGCCTTAACTGGAGATCGTTATCCTCTATATTGTTCTGCAGAATTTGCCAGGAAATTAGGATTTGAAAGAGAGTTGATCAATGATTTGCTGGTTTTCCATACCACATTTGGAAAATCAGTCCCTGACATCAGTGCTAATGCGATTGCCAATTTAGGCTATGCCAATGTGAGGTTTTTGAAACCTGTTTATCCTGGAGATACATTATCAGCCAAATCTAAAATTGTTGGCAAAAAGGAAACACCTGGAGGGCAAGCTGGTCACGTCTATGTTCATACAACAGGGATGAATCAACACGGAGAAACCGTTTTAAAATTCTATCGCTGGATAAGAGTGAACAAACGCATTCCAGAAAAAATGATGGAGACCCAGGAAGATACGATCTTGCCTAATGAAATCAATCTGCAAAATATAGAATTGCCTCCAAATTTAAAGCAATGCAAGATAGATACTTCAATCACTCTGGGAGGATGGTTTTTTGATGATTATGACATAGGCGAGCGAATCCATCACATGGATGGTAGAACCATTGAAGAATCTGATCACATGATGGCAGCAAATTCCTACCAAAACACAGCGAGAGTGCATTTTAATGGACATCAAATGGTCAATACCCGCTTTGGGAAACGTCTGATCTACGGAGGACATGTTATTTCTGTTGCACGGGCTTTATCTTTTAATGGATTAGAAAATGCAATTGGAATTTTAGGCTGGAATAGTGGAACACATATCAATCCGACTTTTGGAGGGGATACCCTATATGCCTGGTCAGAGGTTTTGGATAAAAAAGATCTTCCAGGAACAGAACATTTTGGAGCATTGCGAATTGGCCTGGTTGCTGTAAAAAATCTTTCTTTACAAAAAGAACAATGGCAAGATATAGAATTAAGATTTGTTGATCCTGAAACAGAAAAAGAACAATATCATCCCAACGCGGTTCTTTATCTGGACTATTACCTACTCATGCCCAAAAAATAAGGATTTTCGATGACCCATGAGGAAATAAACTCCAAAATTGAAGATATTGCTCTGCGATTGAGCAATTTAGAAGGGTATCTTTGAAACAGATCACAAACAACAGGAACTGGAGAAATTAGAGACCCAATCCTCCGATGAAGATTTTTGGAAGTTACCACAAGAAGAGCAGACACCCATTCTAAAAAAGATTGCTCAACTGAATGACATTTTAGGAGAAAGGAATTTTCTGATTTCTTTAAAAGAAGACCTGGAGACAGCTTGGGAGCTTTATGGCGAATCAGAAGATGAAGAATTACTCATAGAAATTCAGCAATCCTGTCAAGAGCTAGATCGGCGACTGAATCATCTGGAAATTCTGAATTTATTCACAGGAAAGCATGACAGAGGTGATGCCATTGTAACCATCCATCCAGGAGCAGGAGGAACTGAGTCAGCAGATTGGGCAGCCATGCTTTATGAGATGTATATCCGTTGGGGAAATCGAAACGACTATAAAGTGCAAATATTGGATTTACAGCCAGGAGACGAGGCTGGTATCAAATCAGTCACATTGGAGGTCGCTGGTGAATATGCATATGGACATCTCAAAGCAGAGGTTGGTGTACATCGTCTAGTACGGATTTCTCCGTTTGATGCCAATAAACGGCGTCATACTTCTTTTGCTTCTGTGTTTGTCTATGCAGACATTGAAGACAATATTGAAATTGATATCAAACCGGATGACTTAAAAATCGATACTTTTCGTGCTAGTGGTGCAGGAGGCCAGCATGTGAATACAACAGATTCTGCAGTAAGGATCACTCACATGCCTACTGGGATTGTAGTCCAATGTCAAAATGAACGCTCTCAGCATAAAAACCGTTCTTCCGCCATGAAAATCCTTAAAGCCAGGCTTTATGAGCATGAACAAAAGGCATTGAATGAAGAAAAAGATAAGCTGAATAGTATGAAACAGGATATTGCCTGGGGAAATCAAATCCGCAGCTACGTATTGCATCCCTATCAAATGGTAAAAGACCATCGCACCAATTGTGAAACAGGCAATTCAGGTGCTGTACTCAATGGAGAAATTGACCAGTTCATCAAAGAAGCGCTCTCTCAAAAAGTCTATGCACAAACGTGAAACTATATTGTTTCTTCTGTTAAATTACTGATAAACAAGTTGAGTTCTGTTCTTTGCTCTTCTCTCACATCTAAAAATGCGGCACAAACCTGAAACCCTTCCATCTTATCTGGAGGAATCGGGATATTTTTTTCGGCATCCCACCCTCCAACTTCTTCTTTGACTTCCGTCACAGATTTGATTTCTGCTTTAAGTTGCAACTGTTGAGTTAAGTGGATATCTATTATCTCTTCCTCTGCCAGTATATTTTTACAAAAAAACTTGATCCCTGTTGCGGAAATATCTTCTCCGCTCGCATCAAGAGGATCTTCTTGCTCTTGTCCTATCACAATAAAGGAACTGTCGAACCCAATACGTTCGTTTTCTCTTCTATCAGGTTCGTCTGCAAAAATTTCAGATTCAATATCCATGCTTTCCTTTTTTTAAAAAATGAGCACTCGGAAAATTCATGTCATCAGTTTCTTTCGATTAATCGAAAATGAAAAATTAAGGTGAGAAATGGATTTTTAAAACCATTGACATGTTATGTGTTGGAACAAAGCCTATGAAGGTACTTTGCCTAATTCTTAAATTTTGCGGCAGTGACTGATCAGTTGCCAAAAATAATCTCTACAATGATTTTGGCCAATTCAAAGCTGAACAAGGAAAAGCAAATAATGACCAAAGTTCCTCCAAGAAAAAGATGGCCTTCTCCTTTGATTGGATCAAAATACAAGGTAATGTTAGAAAATTCTTCGGATGCTCCTACTTGCTCCGATTTTTCAGACTTTTTTCTGTGCCAAAAAAACATAGCTGCTCCCAGTGCCATACTGGCTAACAGCCACATTGTCATTGAAAATCCCATTGTTCTGTATCTGCTCTTTACGATTTATACTCAATCAGTACAGTGAATTACTTTCTTAAGTTTGTCATGGCTTCTTCCTGATTGGAATAAATACTGATAAACGTATCCAAAAATGTCATCCCAAACAATTCAGAAAGACTATCATTCAAATTAGAAAGGGCCAAACCAAGCTGATCTTGTTGGAATTTCTTAAAAATTTCAATGAATACTCCGATACCATGAGAGTCAACCCATTCGGTGTTTTCAAAATTCACCAAAAGTGCATGAAATCCTTTATTCTCTAGCAACTCATCTGTATATTGCTTCAGGTCATCGACAGATTCACTGATCAATTGTCCTTCAATTCGTAAAATGCAAATATTGTCTTCAATCTGATGAGTGATTTTGAGCATCTTATTCTCCTCTAATATTGTATAGCTCTCCTGTTGTTAATCTTTTTTATTTAAACATACTTTGAAAAATGTCAATCTTTGAAAAGGTAATTCTATGCGTGTTTTATTGCAACGTGTCCGTCAATCTTCTGTTCGAGTAGACAATCAAGTTGTTGGACAAATTGAACGAGGTCTCTTATTATTACTTGGAATTGCAAAAAGTGATAGTGAAAAAGAGGCAAAGTATTTAGCAGAAAAATGTATACATTTGCGAATATTTGACACGCCTGATGGGAAAAAAAACCATTGGAGTGTCAAAGATATTGGAGCAGAAATTTTAGTAGTTTCCCAGTTCACTTTATATGGAGATTGTCGCAAAGGAAGGCGCCCAGGGTTTGATCAAGCCGCTAATCCAGAATTGGCAAATGCTTTGTATTTATATTTTGTGGAACAACTGCGACAACATGAGCTGGTCGTTCAGACTGGTCAGTTTCAGGCAATGATGCAAGTCGAATTGATTAATGATGGTCCTGTTACCTATTTACTGGAAAGTTGATACACTCCTTCTCATAAAAGCTGAGAACCTATTTGATTTTGGTGAGATTCATATGTGTGAATGAATTATCCCATGGGATGGCGGTGCAAGGCAGAATATCTTCCGGTGACATGGTGTTCCAACTGTCTTTCAATATCTCCCAACAAACCAGAAGCACCAAACCGAAACAAAGAGGCATCCAGCCACTGGTTTCCCAATTCTTCTTTCATCAAAATGAGCCATTCCAGGGCCTGTTTGGCTTTCCGAACCCCTCCGGCAGGTTTAAAACCAACATAAAAACCTGTCTTTTCATAATAGTCTCGAATCGCTCTGACCATCACCAGACCAACCGGTAGCGTGGCATTGACATTCTCTTTGCCAGTACTTGTTTTAATGAAGTCGGCTCCTGCCATCATACATACGAGACTTGCTTTCGCGACATTGGTGAAGGTTGCCAATTCCCCAGTAGCCAAGATTGTTTTCAGGTGTGCGGAGCCACATGATTGTCGGTATGCTGAAATCTCTTCATATAATTTTTGCCAATCTCCCAGCAATACATGACTTCGGCTAATAACAATATCGATTTCCGAAGCACCTGCTTCCACAGAAGCATAGATTTGTTCGAGTTTATGTTCAAATGATATTTGTCCTGCCGGAAATCCAGTGGAAACTGCTGCCACGGGAATATGGGTTCCCTGTAAACCCTCAACAGCTGTTTTGATTAAATTGTGATAGACACAAATTGCCGCAACCCTGACTGGTAAATTTTCAATCTCCAGTTTTGCTAAGATATCTGGACGTACTGGTTTTTTTCCTTTTGCACATAGCCTTAAAACATTGCCAGGTGTGTCGTCCCCTGCCAGAGTCGTCAAATCCATGCAGGAGATGGCACGAAGCAGCCATGCGGCCTGCCATTGTTTTTTAACCGTTCTGCGCGTGCCCAGTGTAGCCATCCTTCGTTCTATAGCACTGCGATTGATGCGAATGGCATTGACCCATTCTAAATCAAGAGGAATTCCACTATTCCTCACACGGCATTTTGACTCTATTTTTCCTTCGGAATGCATGGGTATTCTTTATCATTTATTATTGTGCTGCAAATTGATGCCACAATTGCAGAAAAAATTTTTGCATGCGAGGCACAGCCAGTTGGCTGATTTCCAAAACTTCTTCATGGGACAATCCAGCCTCACCCAGTCCCGCTGCTTGATTGGTAATACAAGAGATGCCCAGGACTTTCATACCAGCCGCATGAGCCAACAGGGCTTCCGGAACTGTTGACATTCCTACTGCATCAGCTCCCATTTTCAAAAAGGCACGAATTTCCGCAGGAGTTTCGTACATGGGGCCTGAAGTAACGAGATAGATACCATGCTTTAATTCCTCTCCAATAGTACTTGCTGCTTGATCTGCCACTTTTCGAAGGTAACTGTCATAGACTTGCGTTTGATCAGGGAATCTTGCACCCCAGACAGGATTGTGCAGACCAATCAGCGGATTATTCCCCATCCCATTGATATGGTCTTCGATGATCATGAACAACCCTGGCTGGAGATAATGAGCAAGTCCACCTGCGGCATTGGTCAGAACGACAGTAGAGACATTCATTTTTTTGAGAACAAAGATGGGTAAAGCAATGGGAGTCCACCCTACACCCTCGTAGTAGTGCCGTCTTCCTTGAAAAAGAAGAGTTTCCAGTCCAGCACATTCTGCCCAAAGCAATTGACCGGCATGCCCTTCCACCCCTGTCTTTTCCAGCCCTGGAATATTCTCATAGGCTATTTTATCTTTTATTTCAAAAGATTCAACCACACTGCCCCAACCTGATCCAAGGATGGCTCCATATTCAGGATTGGCCTCTGGCCACTGAGCTTTAATGTATTCTATGGCTTCATTGAGCCGTTGATAATCCATCGAACCCCGCTTTTTTATTTCAAACGAAACGCTCTGTTAAAAGCCCTTCTCAAAAAATCAGCACTTTGTGTTCCTTGTAGTGTTGTGACTCTTTTACCATTGGCAAAAAACATCAGCGTCACACTACCCACTTGGTGAAATTGGGCAAAGGCTTTTCCTTCATCACTGGCCAAATCAACAATACGGAAGTGTACTTGTTTTTCATATTCGGGTTTGAGCGAGTCGACCACTCGCTTGAGCTCAAGGCAGTTGGGTCACATGGGATCATGGACTTGAACAATGACATTGCCCCCCTGCTGAATGATGGAGAGGTCCAATTCAGCATCAGTTGGACTTTGAAGAACGATAAAGGCGATGACTCCTGATGCAATTACTCCGATTGAGAGCAGAATTTGCCAAGAAAAGGAGGCTTTCTTTTTCTTTACTTTTTTTTCTTTTGCCATAAGTTTGTCAAATATTTTCAGAAGTTGATGAAACGATAGAATCTCATGAGGATCTGTAAAGAACGGCACTCATCATATCACAGTTTCCAGGGACCGACAAATATTCTTCTTGACAACTGGAATGCTTTTTATTTGTGTTTCTGAACATTGTATGGACAATTATCAAGATGTTCGCTAAAAAGAATGCCCTTTGAAACACTTAGAACCTGTTTGGAAAAGAGGGTTCGTGGCGAAAAATTGACTTCGTTGCGCGAATTTTTGAGAAAATTTAAGGCGAATAGCCAGC
>JANQHV010000332.1 GCA_028282505.1 SAR324 cluster bacterium
AAGGCGAATAGCGAGCCTATTTAACGAAAATTTTCTCAAAACAGACGCCAATGAGGCGGTTTTGCAGTAGAATCAGGTTTTTCAAACAGGTTCTTAACATTCATAGAAGGAGACCGATCATGTCAACAACAACACTATGGGCACTGGTTGATTTTGAAAAAAGAGAATTTACAGAAGATACCACCCTTGCGGACGTCATTTCCTTGAGAAGCAACGAAAGCATCATTGCCAGAAAGACGGGTGACACCAAATGGGAAGTGATTCCCAGCCACAGCAAAAAATTAAAACGAAAAATCGCCAAATATGATCATATTTTGAAAAAGCAATCTGGCATCATCAAAGGATAAATAAAAATAAATTATTCCACGAAAAGCTGGAACGTCAGCCGCACAAAAACACGAAAAAAGTATTTTCGCATATTTCGTGGGCTATGTCTCAACAACAAAAAAACTAAAAATGCAAAACAACAAGGCTGTTTCTGTCCAGGCCAGATTTTTACAGGCAGATATTGAGAATATCTACTGGCTGATGCAGGGATACTTGCAGGATGGTTCTGAAGAACATAAGAGTCGTATTAAAATCTACACCGAAGATTCCGGCAGCCTGGATTACCTGATCTTTGAAAACTTTCCAATGCCCCAAGGGTATAAACGGTCCCACGAAAATATCATGGCCATTATCAACAAGTACCCTGATTTCCCACCTTATGGTATTTTTATCGAAGACACTTCTCCCAATATACCCAAAATCGAAAAGATCTTGAAACAGCATATTCTGGAAAGCGACGTGGGGGATCAAATTGCCAAAAATCAGAATCAAACAGGCTACAAATGGCTTTGCTATCATTACAATCATAACGAGTGGGCATTCCGTCCCAATGATCTGAATCGGGGTGACAATCTGGGCAAGTTTTTTCTGAATCTGTACCTTGTGCTGGATGGGCAACTCTGAGGGATAGAATAGCAAATGAGTACAAAATACATCATCAAGATCGAAGAAGATTTATTTCACAAAGCCTACCACTTCTTAATTCAACAGGCAGCCAAGGATAACAATGAACGCTTCTGCTTTTTGTTTTGCCACACCGCTGTTAATCAGAATGACGTAATTTTTCTTCCTCGCAAGATCATGATTTTCCAGGAAAAGGATATTGAAATTACCCCAACCAGTGTCCAAATCAAACCAGAAGCCGCCAGGATGGCCTATATTCAATTCATTGAAAGCGAATACACAGGTCTGATTGATTGCCATTCCCACCCATTTCAAGAAACTGAGGTGAGCTTCTCCCCATTAGATGACCGGGACGATATTCAAAAATACAGCGAAGTTCTACCAGACTTGCAGGAAGGTAAGAAACTGAACCATAGTCAGTCTTTGGTCTACATGCATTCGATGGTATTTGGGAAAAAGAACATTGCTTCAAGAACCTTTGATGTGGAAACGGCTGAATTCGTCCCCACTGATAAAATTGTTCTGGTGGGAGAAACCATTAAAGAAATAGAACCTGCCAATAAAGGCACACCTGGAGAAATGAGCGAGGCTTACAAAGAAATTGTCAAAAGACAAGTTGCAGCTTTTGGGGAAGAGGGGCAAAAAAAAATTCAAAATTTAAAGGTAGGGGTGGTTGGGATTGGCGGAATTGGTTCCATCGTGGCTGAAGGGTTGTGTCGAATTGGAGTGAGAAACCTGCTTTTGATCGATGACGACACCATTGAAGCCTCCAACCTCAACCGTTGGCAAGGAGGAAAGCCAAGCGACGTTGGCAAAAAAAAAGTGACTGCCTGTGCCCGAAACTTAAAAGCAGCATTTGATGGCATACAAATCGAAAAAATCCCAAAAAGCCTTTTTAGCCGACAGGCTTTTAACGCTTTAAAAACCGTAGATTGCATGATTGGGGGATTGGATAATCCAGAAACCAGGTACTTTCTCAATCGAATCTCCCTGCAATACCTGATTCCCTATCTGGATGCAGGAGTGGTGATTGAAACGGCAAAACAAACAGAAATTAGCGGATTGAAATCAAGAGTCGGTATTGTGATCCCAGGAATCACGCGCTGCTTTGATTGTAGCGGGATTGAATACTATGACAAGAAAGAAGTGGGAAACTTCTTCTTAGATATCACAACCAAAGAAGAGGTGAGACGGGCTGGATATATCATTGATGCAGAAAATATCAATGCTCCAGCAGTATACCCTCTCAATATGCTGGTTTCCGGAATGTTGTTGCTGGAATTGATGAATCTTTTTACAGGTTACAAAGAAGGCTATTGGAATATTCAATTAGATTTCATGGACATGAACACGACCATCAAAAAATCCTGTGGTCTGCAAAATGAATATGAAGAACCAGACCCCAGCTGCCTGCTGTGCCATTTCTACAAAGGGCTCGGAGATTTCGAATCCCTTGCTAAATATTATGATTTTCGTAAAAAAATGGTTTTTCCCTTAGTATCCAATTCCTAATTCTTTCAATTCCTGGGTGAGTTGCTGTGCATTTTGAAAGCGAATGGCATGGATTCCAACCTGTTGTGCCCCTTCCACATTTTCCTGCACATCATCAATAAAAACGGCTTTCTGCGCTTCAATCGCATATTGTTCCAAGAACAACTGATAAAATTCTAAATATGGTTTTCTCACGCCGATTTCTCCTGATACGAAAATTCCATCAAATTGTTCTAAAATGTCATAGCGTTTCCGAGCAATAGGGAATTTTTCTTTAGACCAGTTGGTCAGAGCATAAACCGGGATTTTTTTATTTTTCAACGCTTTCAGGATCTCGGCTACTTTCAGGTTGATCCCTCCTAACATCTCTTCCCAACGGACATCATAGGCCTCAATGGCTTCAGAGTATTCGGGATGATCTTGTTTAGCTAAAGCAACTGCCTCAGCAAAGGTTCTCACAGCATCCTGCTCTGCATTCCAGGCAGGAGTACACACATGGGACAAAAAATATTCCATTTCCTTGGAATCTTTAAAAATTTTCTGAAAAAGATACCTTGGATTCCAATCAATCAACACTCCGCCCAAATCAAACAAAACTGTATCAATTTTCATAAATTCGCCTAAATGAGAATATCCTTTTTAAGTTGCGCTAATGCTCCTTTCACTTCTTCCGGGTTGGCCCCTTGCAGATTAAAATAGTACTTAATTTTTGGTTCCGTTCCAGAAGGACGCACAACTACACGACAATCGCCTTCCAGGCAAAAAGTAAGGACATTGGATTTGGGTAACCCTGGCCCAGGAGCCGTCTCTGAAAATCCTGGAGTAATCACCACATCATCCTGACAGTCGATAATCCGCTCCAATCGCTTCCCTCCAATCTGTTGAGGAGGATTTTTGCGAAATTCACTCATCATGGTGGCAATCTTTTCTTTTCCTTCCACTCCTGGAAACGTTTGGGTTTCCAAATCATCAAGATGATAGCCAAATTTTTGATAAAGAATATCCAGTTGATCAATCGGAGTTTTTCCCTCTGTCTGCAAAGCAGCCACTAATTCAGCAAAAGCCATTGCTGCCCACACTCCATCTTTATCTCCCACATTCTGCCCAACCAGATAACCCAGGCTTTCTTCCATGCCAAATACAAAAGTGCCTGTCCCCTCTTCTGCCATCTTACTGGCAGCAGCCCAAATCCATTTAAAACCGGTTAATGTTTCGACAACTTGCAATCCATAGGAATGAGCGACCTTCTTGCCAAGGGGAGAAGTCACATTTGTCAGAACCAGCGCTCCATCCTTCGGCAACTTGCCCATGGCCTG
This sequence comes from SAR324 cluster bacterium, assembly GCA_028282505.1. GTDB lineage: Bacteria > SAR324 > SAR324 > SAR324 > NAC60-12. The sequence continues at coordinate 3,759 of JANQHV010000332.1, forward strand.
CAAATTTTTCAGGTAGTCATCCAGCAACAAAACACCAACCTGATTTCCATTCAAACGATGCCATTCTTTTTTATGACGCACCATCACTCCCAACCGATCCGCATCAGGATCATTGGCCATAATCAGACAATCATCTGGTCCTGCCAACGCCACTGATTTTTCAAAAACTCCTGGATCTTCTGGATTCGGTGATTTGACGGTGGAAAAGTTACTATCCGGCTCCGCTTGTTCTGCAACGAGGGTCACATGCTGAAAACCACGTTTCTCCAAAACAGTTGGCACCAAGCGGACTCCTGTACCATGCAAAGGCGTATAAATGATGCCAGGCTTCTCATTCTGTGCAGGATTTCCAAGAGCCAACTTGTCCAGGATTTCCAAATAGCGGGTATCCGATTCTTCGGTCAACCATTGAATTTTTCCCTGTTTCAAGGCTCGCTCAAAATCCATGCTGGTAATCTCCCCCATGTCTACAATACTCCTGACCTTTTGGATAATCCCCTGATCATCAGGAGGAATGATTTGTCCTCCATTTTTCCAGTAAACCTTGTATCCATTATATTCTGGAGGATTGTGACTGGCTGTAATCACAATCCCGGCCACTGCTTTTTGCTGCAAAACCTCAAAAGAAATCAAAGGAGTGGGAGCCAGTTTTTTAAACAAATAAACCGGAATACCATGCCCTGCCAGCACCTCTCCAGCCGCCTGGGCAAACAAAAATGAATTATGACGGGAGTCGTAGCCTATCACCACTCCAGAATGGGAATCGCTTGGGTTTTCTTTAATATAGCGAGCCAATCCTTCTGTTGCTTGACGAACTGTATAGCGATTCATTCGATTAATTCCCGCTGCTATGATACCTCGCATGCCACCGGTACCAAACTCCAAGGGGGAGACAAATCTCTCTATCAACTCCTTTTCATTGTGATCATCCAAAAGCTTTTGAACTTCTGTGCGGGTTGATTGATCAAAGATCTCCGATTCTGCCCAATATCGGGCTACTTTTTCAATTGATGGTTCCATCACTTTCCTTACCTATAAATGCGTCATCAACACCTCATCATCAGCCTGAATAACAATCTCTTTTTGTGAAATGGGATGCATGAAACATAGTTTAGATGCATGTAATAATTGACGGTGTGTGGGAAAATTCTGGGAGCGCAAATAAGCGTCTCCCTGTTCTAACCATTTGACAAACCCATCATCTTTCAACCCATACAACTTATCACCAACAATGGGGCAACCTAAATAAGTGGCATGAACGCGTATCTGATGTGTTCGACCAGTCAATGGATTTACTTCTACTTTTGCATATTCTCCCAATTTTTCCAATTCCTCAAAGTGGGTTTGGCTAGGCTTCCCCGTTAGCACAATTCCTTGTTTGATCCGAACTTCGCTATCAGGGTTCCTGCCAATCGGCAGAGCAACATACATCTGTTTAAATGGCAGAGGCCGACTGAGGATGGCAATATAAGTTTTCTTGACTTGATATTCCCGGAATTGACGGGCCATTACCTGGGCAATTTCCTTCTGTTTGGCAAATAATATGATTCCACTGGTTTCACGATCCAGACGGTGCAAGGTGTATAATGTCTGCCACCCAAATGCTTCTCTGACAATATGAACCAGTGTGTTTTTAAAATACTTACCAGAAGGACTGGTTGGTAAATTACCTGATTTGTTCACTGCAATCAAATGTTCATCCTCATAAACCACTTCAAAAAATGGATCTACGTCTGGTTCCAAATAATCAGGCCTTAAATAAGTAATCTTTTGACCATTTTTTAACAGTTGGTTGGCATCACCAGGTTTATTATTTACAAATAAACGTTCTTCTGCAATATGTTCTAACCACGTTTCTCGATCATGATAACGGAATTTGCGCAACAAAAACCCCAACAAGGTTTCTGGTTGCTGGTTGACCTGCATATATTGAAATGATAATTCAGTATAGTTTGACCGGGTTTTTAAGCCCATGACAGATATTTCCTTAAATAATTGATATGAATCCAGATTCCTGATACTTTCAATCAAGGCAACACTTTTGGGATTTCAGATAGTGGCATGAAACTTTCATTACCGTATCTAAAACAAGCATGACCGACGACTCACAGAAAAGAAAACATATGGATGGGATGACATTATCCGCAGAAGATGTGAACGACAAAGTTCGTTCTGATATTGAACAATATGGATGGAGTATTCTTGCTTCTGAATTTCAAGGTGTCATCTATGCCCACACCATTGGTCTGGAAGACAGTTTCCAACATCCTGAAATAGAAGTACTTGGACTGACCGAAGAACTCGCTACCATCTTTCTCAATGAACTCGCTAAATTTGTGAAACAGGGAGCTAAACTGAAAGCTGGTATGGCTATTTCGGATTTCGTAGAAGGTTACGAACTGCTGCTGGTCACCAACCCTGCTGATCCCAATGGTGCCCCAACAACCAATGGCCGATTGCGCTTAATCTGGCCTGATACCAATCACCGCTATCCCTGGGATGCCGACTGTGCTCCTGATTGTGCAATCCAATCCCTTTTACCAGATTCCAGCCCCTCTGCTGATTAATCCACACACAGAAACTCTCTATTTTGCATTTTCCAACTGCTGCTGCATGAACTCCAGTAATGCTTCGCGGTATCGTTCATCCTGGAGTGCCAACTTCACAGTCGTCTGGACATACCCTAATGGCTCTCCCACATCATAACGCTCCCCAATAAATTCAACGGCAGAAACCTTACCAGCCTTTGCCATCACATTAATGGCTTCAGTCTGAGTAAACTCTCCTTGACGTGTATTATCTACGGTTTGCCGTAAAATATCAAACAGTTGAGGCGTATACAAATAGCGACCAAATGAGACGAGATGACTCGGTTCTGTCCCTGTATCCGGTTTTTCAACCATTTGACGAACTCCCATTACTGATCCTGTCCCTTCTGGATCAATTACCCCATAACGGGATACATCTTCTTTCACTTCCTGTACTGCCAAAATGGTATTTCCTGTTTTGTTATAAGCATCAATGAGTTGTTTTGAAAGAGGAGGATCACCTAATACGATATCGTCGGGATAAGCTACCACAAATGGTTCTCCAGACACGAACGGTTCAACCAGCATCAAAGCATTTCCAGTTCCCATCATATAATGCTGGCGCATGATGAAAATATTGGCAGCAATTGGTTCAATCTTTTCCAGTCGATCCAACTTCTTGGCCTCGGTAAAAGTAGTCTCCAGTTCTATTTCATGATCAAAGTAGTCTTCCAAAGATTTTTTTCGGCGTGACGACACGATCAAAATATCCTGAATTCCGGAATTCACCATCTCTTTCACAATATAATCGATAGCAGGCGTATCGATGAGTGGAAACATTTCCTTTGGAATGGTTTTGGATGCAGGTAAAAATCGAGTTGCATATCCTGCTGCTAAAATAACACCTTTCATATTCATTCTCCATTATTGTTATTTGGCCACTAAGAACACAAAGTACCACAAAATATTTTAATTTTAATGTTCACTGGAAAAATATAGTAATTACTTTCCATTTGTGCATTCAAAAATAAATAATGATTTTTAAAATTTTGTGTTTCTTCTTGTTATTTCGTGGCTAAATAGTCATTCTCCGTTCATACTAAAGGGACAAAGGAAAACATCCCATGCTTACTGGTTTCAAAGTCATCACCGCATCTACGAATTTTTAACATCTCACACCCATACGGTTTTCCGACAGGAATTACAATAATACCACCGTCTGCCAATTGCCCAAACAGCTTTTCAGGTACCACCGCAGCAGCAGCCGTCACAATAATACGCTCATAAGGAGCCTTCTCGGCGTAACCCAGCTTACCATCCTGTTCAATCACCTCAACATTGACAATATTAGCACCACTGATATTATTTTGCGCAAAGGTAACCAGTTCTGGTATATATTCCAATGTATACACATATTTGGCTAACTTTGATAGTATTGCTGCGTTATATCCACTTCCTGCTCCAATTTCCAGAACTTTGTGATCGTCTTCGACCTCCAGAAGCTCAATCATGAGCATGACCGTGGTCGGTTGGGAAATCGTTTGTCCATATCCCACTGGAAGCGGATGATCCTGATATGCAAACTTCACCGCATTGGGCTGTACAAATTTTTCTCTGGGCACTTGCAGGAATGCCGATAAAACGCTTTCATTTGTAATGATACGAGATTGTTTCCAATACTCATAAAGTTGATGTTTTGTTGTTAAGCTCATACTGGTAATATTTATGATATTTGTGATAGATTATCAATATGCTATACCTTGGGATGGGAAATTTGTCAAAATTACCTGACAATTATCCTGAAACTCTGTAAGGTAATTTCGTCTTTACAAAATTGAAAATCTTGATTATGCCTTTACTAATATACAAGAAATGTCAAAAAATTTAAAACGACGCAAACCAGAAACCATACTCGCAGCAGATGATTTATATATTCTTTGGAAAGATGGCCACGAAAGCCATTATGCATTTTTCCAACTTCGTGATGCCTGTCCCTGCGCAAGCTGTGTCGATGAGGTCACAGGAAAAAAGCGGTTAGACCCAGCAACCATCTCTCCCAATATCAGATTACGGAGTTGCGATTATGTTGGCAATTACGCATTACGAATTAATTGGAGTGATGGCCATAACACGGGACTGTACTCTTTTAAATTTCTCAGAAGTTTATGTCCCTGCTCCATCTGTGAGTCAGAAAAACAACCAACACTTGCTTCATAATTTCAAACCCAAAAGGAATCTATGGCCTTGATGCAGAATGTCACAGTGAGCGAATTAAAGCTCAACATGAGGATTGTCGAATTTACCAAATTTGCTAAACCATATACCAATATGGAAGAAAAAATATGCAAATTTGTTCAACATAACTTCAAAGGATCTTCTGCAGAAATTATGAGAGGTGGAAAAAAAGCCATCTGTCCTGTTGCTAAAATTCAACCAGGAGATTCTCTGCTGAAGGTCGTAAAAATTCCTGATACTTTGAGAAAACTCACTACTGTCAGCAAGGGTCTGCCTCCCGAATTGAAAAGAAGAGGCTTTTTGGAATTTACGGTCCAGCCTCCACCCAAAAAAGCTCCTACCACGAAACAGGAAAAGCACCAGCAAAATGTAGAGGAAGCCAATGAATTCATTCAAAAAATGAAAAAAGGGGTCGCTGCTCGTGATAAAGCCACTGATACTGCCAGAGACGTTTTGGATAACGCACGCAAAAAACCACCAAGTCCTGAAGAAGTGAAAGCAAATATAAACGCAGTGATGAGTGAGTCCTCTCCAGAAGCCATCAGCGCTATTGCTTCTCTCAAAAGTAGTGACCAAACCTATGCTCACTGTGTGGATGCTGCTGCGATTTTTCAAACAGCCTATTATGCCATCAAGCATAAAAAAGGAGAAAAGCCTATTTTCGAAAATCAACAAATGGCCACATTTGGTGCATTCATGCATGATTTTGGAAAAGCAAAAGTTCCCAAAAATGTGCTGGAGAGCACCGTTCGTTTCGAAAGAGAAAGCAAAGAAATGCATCTGCTTCAATCCCATCCTGTGTTTGGTGCAGAATTGCTGACTGGAATGGGAATGCCCAAATATATTGTGAACATGGCCCACTACCATCATGTCAAAATGGATCCCAGTTTGAATTCAAGCTACCCCCAAGGGATTAATTACGATGATGTTTTGATGGAAACTCGTCTGGTTTCCATTGTTGACGTATACCAGGCTTTGATCGGCCGCCGAAGTTATAAAAAATCATGGGCCCCCGCAGCAGCCATTCGCTATATTGACGCTTTGGCAGGGGCAGAATTCGATCCTGACGTATGGGAGGACTTTGTCAGTGTGATGGGAATCTATCCCAAAGGTTCACTGGTGGAACTCACTGACGAATCCTTGGCATTTGTGATGAATGTTCCCGATGAAGATCTGGAATCTCCACAAGTTGCTGTCTTTCGTGACGCAGATGGTAATGACCTGGAACATCCCATTTTGATTGATTTACAAGAAGAAGACGAATTAGAAATCGAACAGGATTTAGATCATTATGAAGTCCTTGGAGAAGACGCCATGGATATTTTTCTTCGTCTCGAAATTTCATAACCATTAAAACTCAATCCAGTGTGAAACATATGCAAATCATCGAAGGACAATTAATAGCAAATGAACTGAAATTTGCCTTTGTAGTCTCCAGATTCAATGGATTTATCACAGAAAGTTTATTGGATGGAGCACTGGATTGCTTCCGTCGCCACGGTGGATCAGAAGACAACATCACGGTTGTCAAAGTCCCTGGCGCATTTGAAATTCCAATCACCACCCAACAACTGGCAATGAGCCAAAAATATGATGCCATCGTCTGTTTAGGAGTAATCATTCGTGGAGGAACACCTCACTTTGATTACGTATGCTCTGAATCAGCAGGCGGAATCGCATCACTAGCCTTAACAACCAATACCCCTGTTACTTTTGGCATCCTTACCACCGACTCCATTGAACAAGCCATTGAACGTGCAGGAACTAAAGCTGGCAACAAAGGAGTGGATGCCACACTAAGTGCCATTGAAATGGCAAACCTTCTAAAATGCCTAAAAAAGGCATAATTTGTGCATTAGAGACACTAAGCATCTTTAGTAGTTGATTAAGAAGGATTGAAGTGCTTTTCAGCTAGCATAAGAATCACTTTTCAATACTTCAGATCGGAGGCAGTATCGCCAACGGAGGGTATATGTGTGAGATTTTAAGCAAGGTAGTGTGGAAATTGGAAAAATTGACAACTCGCCACATTTCTATCTCACGGGCACTTGATTTTCTGGAAGCAACCACAGACAATATTAATGAACTCATTGTGATCAATATTCTGCGTGAATCTTACAATGAGCTGCTCGTAGAAGAACAGTTATACAAAACTGCTTAAACTTTCCTTAAACTCTGCACATAACTATACATTTTCCAGCCTCACTGCAAAAGATCAACTCTATTGAACTGATGCTCTAATAGAACTATTACAAAGTGTGATAGATACCCAGATGGGTTCTTTCTAAAGGCATCTTTTTTGCCGATAACCATGAAAATCTACAAAAAACATTAAAAAAGATCTTTTTTGATGGGTTTTAGTGGCCAATCATTCACCTACTTACAACCAGCAAAATTGAGCCATAGGAAAAAACTTTTCTGAGAAATATAACAGCCAAAAACATGCCAATCAAACAGGAGGGGAATTATGGGGTTTTCGATGGCAATGTGGTTACTGGCCAGTATGGCCTTGGGAACCATCATGTATTTTTGGAATAAAAAGAAATCAGAAAAGGCTGAACAACTGGGAGCATCTGAAGAATTCTCAAACTTTACCTTATATTTTGATCCTATCCATGGAGAAGGACATTTGTTTGTCGGAGGAACCCTGGTTATTGTGACATTTTCTCTGTTTTGCCATGAACTGGCTAAAATCATCACAAATATCGCCTTTGGCAGTTAAGGAATGCTATCAAAATAGCTTTCCATGGGACGCCCTTTTTTAGCTTTCTCTTCTTCTTTTTCTTGGAGAATCTTTTCTTGCCTCCTCGGAGCCTCTTCCAAAAGCCCTACCTTGTTTATTCCTCACAGATGGCGTTTTGATATGCTTGAGAGATAAGGAATGTTTTGCCTTTTTAGGGTATCCTCCATACCATAAGAAGAAATTTTTTGAGGCATCACTAACACCCCCACAATCATGATCAAAGCAACCGGACTGACAAAGCGATTCAAAAATTATAAAAAACCTCCTGGCTTTTTCGCTTCCTTAAAATCATTATTCTACCGGCATTATGAAACTAATGATGCCGTCAGCTCATTTGATGTTCAGATTGAGCCAGGAGAAATTGTTGGCTTATTGGGGCCAAATGGTGCAGGAAAAACAACATTGATGAAAATGTTCACGGGAATCATCACTCCCTCTGAAGGACAACTGGAAGTATTAGGATACGTTCCCGCAAAAAGAGATCGATTGTTTCGTAAACAAATCGCCTTAGTCATGGGACAAAAATCACAATTGTGGTGGGATATTCCCGCCATGGACTCTTTCCAGTTGCTACAACGCTACTATGAAATTGAGAACGCGGCATTCCAAACCAGGATTTCTGAGTTGGCCCATTTGTTGGAAGCAGAAGATTTTCTACACGTTCATGTGAGAAAATTATCGTTGGGAGAACGCATGAAAGTTGAGTTGATGGCATGCTTGCTACATGAACCCAAACTGATTTTTTTAGACGAGCCCACCATTGGTCTCGATTTGATTGCTCAAAAGAACATTCGAGATTTTTTGCGGCAATACCACCAGCAAACTCGAACTACCATTGTTCTGACTTCTCATTACATGGCAGATGTCGAAGCACTGTGCGCACGCATTATTCTCATTTTGGATGGAAAAAAAGGCTTCGATGGGCCTATTGGAGAGTTCGAAACTTTACTGGGGCATGAAAAAAATGTTTCTTTTTTATTTTCCCAACAACAAGACCCAACCGATTCGCTCTGGCAAAAATACGATGCACAGTGGAATATAGACTATACAGAAGTGGATTTAAGGCTGCCTGAAGAAAAATTACGTGAAGTATGTGCCAACATCCTGCAACACTATCCTGTCACTGAGTTCAGTACCGAAAAAATGCCAATAGAACGTGTCATGAAAACCGTCATGTCCAATCCTAAGTTAATCAAATGATGACTGCCATACGCATCGAATTTTTAAAATGGTTTCAAACCATGAAAGTCACCTGGTCCGAGGTGTTTGTGTATCGGTTTAACTTTTTGTTGATGGTTATTGGTCCGATGCTGGTACTCTTTTTTATCAAGTACAATGTGTGGTCCAGTATTTATCAAGGAGCATCTGGTCAAGAAATTAATGGGTATACATTCGAAGAAATGGTTTCTTACCACCTCTGGTTCATGATTGTTTCCATGCTCAGCATGGCTTATTCTGGTCAAGATCTGGCAGAAGATATCCGGCTTGGACGAATTTCCAGTTATCTCATCTACCCTATCAATTTTTGGCAATTCAACACAGCTCGATTTCTCTCCATCGAATGTATTCAAGTGGGTATCGTCCTCATCACTTTGAGCACTACTTACTTGGGATTCAGCCACATTTTGGGAGAGTTCAATCCGTCTGCATTTTTTGCAGGCTTTGCGATTAGCTTTCTGGTTGGAGTTTTTTGGTTTACAATTCAATATACTACGGGTTTACTAGCATTCTGGTTTGAAGAAACCTGGACATTTCGTGTGCTTTTCCAAATCATTGCCCACTTTCTATCTGGGGCAATTATCCCTCTGGATTTCTATCCATCCTGGCTGGTTGCCATTCTCGACTATTCTCCCTTTCCCACACTGGCCTATGTTCCTGTAAAAATCTTTTTAGGGAGTTACACCGAACTTTGGAAAGCTGCTTTTACTCTTCTCTTCTGGATAATAATCAGTGCTGGTATTGCGGCCTGGGTATGGAAACGGGGCTTAAAACTTTACACAGCGGCAGGAATGTGAGGTAAGAAAAAGATGGGACGAATGTGGAATCATGCCAAACAACGAGTTGTTCACTACTTGCGGGTTTATTTTGGTTTTTTCTCGACCTGTTTCATTGCAACCATGAGTTTTCGCATCCATTTTGTTCTGCTCATTGTGATGGATTTGTTTTTTTATATCAGCACCCTCGGTTCCATCCATATCATTTACAATCATGTTAGCATGATTGGCCCCTGGAATAGGGAACAACTGCTCTTTTTTGTGTCGGTCATGTTGACCATCCAACAATGCCACATGACCTTTGTCAGTGAAAATTTCTGGATTTTTTCTTCTACTATCCGCACAGGCGCTTTGGATTTTATTCTATTGAAGCCCATCAGTGCACTCTTTTCTGCATTTTTTCGACACATCCGCCCTGGCAGCTTTATCAACATTCTCATCGCCTGGGGGACTGTGATCTACTATGGAATGGAAGTTCATCTGGATCTCCTGGCCTGGCTGCTCTTGCCTTTTTGCATTCTATTGGGTTTGGTATTGGCTTCCAGCCTGGATATGGTGATTGCATCCAGTATGTTTTGGATGCTGGAAGGCACTGGAATCAACTTTCTGCGCATCGAACTGCAGGAGCTGTCTCGGTGGCCTGATTTTATTTACGGCTCCATCACCAGCCGGATTCTGACTATTGTGGTGCCTATCTTATTGATTGGTAGTGCCCCTGTCCGATTTTTATTCGATCACAGCGACTGGCTACCCCTTTTGGGATTGGGAGTTGCTATTATTGTGGTTTGGGTTGTTTTGCATTTTGTCTGGAATGCCGGTTTGAACCTCTATGAATCAGCCTCTAGTTAAGAAGCTGTTTGAAAAACCTGATTTTGCTACAAAACCACCTCATTGGCGTCTATTTTGAGAAAATTTTAGTTAAATAGGCCAGCTATTCGCCTTAAATTTTATCAAAAAACCACTCAATGAGATCGATTTTTCGCGACGAACCATCTTTTCCAAACAGGTTCTAAAAGGCAAATTGAAGCGATGCAACAGTCTGGCCTTCCTTTCCAGGAACAACAACATACTGGGAATTGCGTGATGCTTTCAAATCCTGCAATTCGGCAAAATAAAGACGGGAGTATTTCTTCCGGGCAACCTGAAGCATTGCTAAAAAGCGGGGAACATACTCATGAGGTTCTCTTCTTAAACGTAGTTTCCAATAATTCCAGGACCGTTGCCGTTTCATGGTCCGCTCAATATATCCAGGCCCCCCATTGTAGGCAGCCAATGCTAATTCCCAATTATAATTAAACTTTTTACCCAACACATCTAAATACCGCACAGCCGCTCTGGTGGACTTACGCCAATCCTTACGATCATCCCTGAACCATCCTACCTTGAGTCCATAATCTTTAGCTGTTGCTTTCGTGAACTGCCACATACCCGTTGCCCCCGTAGGCGATTTTGCTTTGGGATTGAAAGATGATTCCAGCATTGGTAAATAAGCCAGTTCCATCGGCAGACGACGCTTTTTCAACTCTTTCTTAATGTACGGTAAATACGGCTTTGCCCTCTTGAGAACCTGTTTGACATGTTGTGATCTGGAATATTGTCGAACAAACTTATTAATGCGGCTGTTTTTTTGATTCCAGACATTCTTTTTGTTATCCTTTGCACGATAAGCAGGCTTGTATGTCTTCGAAGAACGACATGATTCCAAGCCAAAACACAAAATAATGAATAATAACACTAATAAAATATTTGGTAATTTCTTAATCCACTGTGACATAGTAATTAATGAAGAATGAAAAATATAACTCAATTGGGCATGATCACATTTTTGATCACTGGCACGTTCCTCCACTTTTTAAAGAATGAGGCTAGCCTTCCGCTGTTTTAAAAAAATATTTTTCTCTGTGTCTCTGCGCATTTGTGGCAAATATTTTTTGATCCCGATTATGCAAGGAACTCAAGAAAAGTACTGATAGCTTTCCATGGTCTGGCAACAAAAAACTTCACCCAACTGGTCATGCTCTAACTGTTGAGAGGCCTGTATTTGCGAAGGTTGATTGGCAAATATGCCAAACACTGCAGAGCCACTGCCACTCACTAATGCACCAACTGCACCATATTCCAAAAGTTTTTTCTTAATCTTTGCTAAATCTAGAAACTCAGGGAGTAATGTTTGTTCAAACTGGTTATGCAAAGAACCCACTAAGGCATCAATGGTGTCTATCTTTTGCTGAGGAAAATCCATAGGAGTTGGTTGGCAATTCCGATAAGCCTGTGCTGTGGAAATAGAAAAGGAAGGTTTGACCACCACCAGACAACAGGAAGGGTATTGTACTAAAGGAGTCAATTGTTCTCCACGCCCTCGTGCCTGAGAAGGTCTCGGATTCAGGAAAAAGGGGACGTCAGAACCCAATTTTGCAGCAACCTCCATCAACTCTCCCATATTCAGAGGATACTGATAATAATGATTCAAAGCCTGGAGTATCCCCGCTGCATTTCCACTGCCTCCTCCCAATCCAGCCCCAACAGGAATACGTTTGGAGAGTTGAAATTGAAAAGAAACTTCCAGACCACTGCATTGTCCGAATGCATGAGCCGCTTTTACAATTAAATTATCCTTCTGCTTGCCACAATCACGACCATCTATTTGCAACTGGATGCTATTCCCGGCATTTGGAGTGATCACAATGGTATCAAATAGTGTAACCGGCACCATATGCATGTAGAGTTCATGGTAGCCATCTTCTCGTTTTCTTAAGATATGCAACTGTGTATTGATTTTTGCTGGTGTCTGAATTTTCATAGGCATTTCGTCCATTCTCAAAACATTTTTATAATCGGTCACCTGCTTCTGCCACTTTTTCACTTTATGATTATCACTTGGTATAATATCATTTTGATAACAGTAGAAACAACACAGACATTGATAGGAGTCTCGTATGGGAAGAATACGTCAAACTATAGATATCAATGGAAGACCAAGTTGGACACTCTTTGACTCTGGAGCACGTAATACTTATATCGTCCCCACAGTTGCTGCTCAACTCTCCACAATCAACCTCCCTCGTCCCACTTACACCAAGCTGGGAGGAGAGACGAAAGCATCATCTCAAGCAGCCATTCTGATCGGAGAAATTGAAGGAAAACCGTTCCATACCGAGGCCATGGTTATTGATACTATTGGCTCAGACGAAGAAGGTCGAGCCATTGAAGTTTTATTCGGAGCCCTGGCCATGCAACAATGGGGGATCAATTTAATTTTGGATCAAGAAAAACTCGACCTGTCTCACTATCCAACAGAATTTGTAGAATTTTAAGGCAACCGATTTACTTTATAAGTGGCACCAATATTTCACATGCTCGCTGATAATCTTCCCGTTCACAATAAAGGTATTGCACATCAGCTGTTTGACGGTACTGCCCTAATAGTAAAGAAACCTCCTGGATTGGCAAATACTGAACTTTCCCCAGAATTTGATTTTTCAATAATAAAGGGACTTTAGGAGACTGTTGCTCAGAGGATAGCATGGATAAATAGTTCGTCGATTGTAAAAACAAGTACTGAATTTTTGAATGTTGGAGTGCTTCTAACATTTGTTGTTTCAGTTCAGGACGATGATAATGCTCAAATTGAAACAAACGTTTCAGTGTTTTTCGCTGTACAATACGGGAGGCCCATTTCTTTTCCTTTACTTCGAATAAAGACGACAACAATTTGTCATTCCGTGCCATTAAAAAATTTTCCAATGTCCCTGTAATCGTAAAATCGATTTCATGCTCCAGTAGCGACTGTTGCAAATAATAATCAAACGGCAAAAGAGTTTTATGTAGATACACCTGCAAAAACATATGCAAGCGAGCAAATAAAAAACCTTCATAAGCATGCAGGGCGTTGTGATTCAAAACTGGTACAATCCCTTGCTCTGTCTGCACACAAGAAAGAGCACGAATCAGATGATCCATATCAAATTTCCCATAATTCACCCCAGCATAATAGGAATCACGATGTAAATAATCCATCCGATCTGCATCCATTTCCCCACTGATGGTGTGCCTGAGTAATGGCAAGATATTTTTATCATTCCCTTTGTCCAGCTTACAACGTTGCTTCCACTCCTGCGAAACATCTACCTTCGAATCGATCAACGCACAAACATCCTGAGCTTCGGTCATGGAAAGCAACGGAGGTGACTCACAAGCCAGAGCATAAATGATGGCAATTGAAAAATCCTCGTGAGTGGCTTGTTCTTCTGCATCAAAGCTCATATACCAATCTGTTGGCAAAGGAAGAGACTTTTTGAATGGTAAGACTGCTTCACAGGAATGAGAAAAAGGAGGGTGCCCGGTATCATGCAACAAGGCAGCAAATCGAACCACTTGAGAAAAATAAGCAATATCATCGGGAGTAAAAATATCCAGCAACCAATCACGTTCTAAAGCAACAATCCGATCAAAGATTTTTCCAGCCAGATGCATGACTCCCAGTGAATGACCAAACCGGGAGTGAGTGGCTCCAGTATACACGTAATTGGCAAAACCCAATTGAGAAATATGACGTAACCTCTGGTAAAAGGGGTGGTCGATGATCCGTTTTTCCCTCTCATTGAAACTAATTGTACCATGAATGGGACAACGCGACTCATAAACGGGAAAAGCATTAGACATTTTTCACTATTCATTATAGGTTAGAGTTTTCTGATCTTGTTCTGCAACACACATGACATGATGCAAGATACACTCCCTGGATAACGATTCTTTTATCTTTGTGTAAAAATGGAGAAACTATGCAGATCGAAATTGAATATTGTGCAGTTTGAAATTACTTACCTCGAGCAACCAGTCTGGCTGCTGAATTAAAAGAAAAGTACAAAGTGGAACCTAAACTGATCTCATCAGGTGGGGGAGTCTTTGAAATTCAAGTGGATAGTAAATTGGTCTTTTCCAAAAAGAAACTGGGACGCTTTCCTGAGCCAAACGAGGTCCAGTCCCTCATGGATGCTCTATAATTTTACGAACAGGAGGGAAATGGTTTCTGCGTATAGCCGCATCGACACTGGTCGACACGCCTAACCCGCATTCGGAAAATATTTAGAAATCTGCTTTCATGGCAGCACGTATTTCACGCTTCAAATCCTTATTTCGCTGCTTCTCCGCAGCTTCGCGCTTTAACTTTTTTGCCAAAGAAGGCTTGGCATAAAATTTACGCCTCTTTAATTCTTTAAATAGGCCCTCTTTGATGAGCGTACGTTTGAGCTGCATCAACGATTTCCCAACATTTCCATCTTTAACTTCTACTGTAACAGGCATAGAACTTTCTAATAGAGTGTGAGTTTGGTATGAAAAGATAAATTTTCTTTGTAACATACCCCACTTATTTTTTCAATCTCAATTTCAAAAATCAATTAGTAAACTTCCATGATCCCACAATTCACTCTTCAAGAAACACTGGAAACCGACTACACCCACTTCACAAAAGAATTAGCCAATACAGCCTTTGCTGGAGAAATCCGAACCGATTATGGAACCCGCTTGGTCACATCGACCGACAACAGTATCTACCAAATTTTACCACAAGCGGTTCTATTTCCTCGTTCTGACAAGGACATTTCCTGTATTTTCGAATTAGCTCAACAGGAACCATTTCAGTCCATCACTTTCTCTCCGAGAGGAGGAGGTACAGGGACCAATGGTCAGGCACTTTCCCCAGGAATTGTAATAGATTGCTCCAAGTACATGAATCAGATTCTGGAAGTCAATATAAAAGAGCAGTGGGCTCGCATTCAGCCTGGGGTGATTCTTGATGAACTGAACGAACACCTTAAACCCTTTGAACTTTTTTTTGCACCGACCCTTTCTCCCAGTAATCGGGCAACCATTGGCGGTATGGTCAACACAGATGCCTGTGGCAAAGGTTCACGCATCTATGGTAGGACCAGCAATCATGTTCTGGAATTATCCTGTGTTTTTTCAGACGGTACGTATTGGAAATCGGCAGAAATTGGACTGGAGGAGCTGGCAGAGATTAAAAAACGAAAAGGCATCATTGGGAAGGTCTATCAACAAGTCGATGAGATTGCCACCACCAAAAAAGATTTGATTGAAACACAATTCCCCAAACTGAGTCGATTCCTCACTGGTTATAATTTGGCTAAGGTTTATTCAGAAAAGAGAAACCATTTCAACTTGAACTATATCCTTTCAGGATCTGAAGGCACTTTGGCCTTAATCACAGAAGTGAAGGTCAAACTCACAGAATTGCCCAAATACAGACAATTGTTGGTTGTAAAATACCAGCGTTTTGACGATGCTTTAAAAGATGCTCAAACATTACTGGACAATCATCCAGCAGCCATCGAAACCATTGATGAAAAAATCCTCTCTCTGGCCAAAGAAGACAACATTTATCATGATGTCAAAGAATTTATTGCAGATGAAGCACACGCCCCCACTCACACGATCAATTTAGTGGAATTTACAGGAAACAGCAGCAAAGAGTTGCAGCAAAATATTCAAACACTTTGTCGCACGATTGAAAGCAATAAACACAATCCAGGTCAAGCGATTGGCTATTACCATACAGAAGACCCTATCGAAATCACACATCTCTGGAATTTACGAAAAAAAGGAGTTGGACTGCTTGGTAATACAAAAGGAAATCAAAAACCAATTCCATTCGTCGAAGATACTGCCGTCCCTCCTGAGAATCTAGCAGCATATATCTCAGAATTCCGGGCACTGCTGGAAGAACACCAATTAGAATACGGCATGTTTGGGCATGTTGATGTAGGGTGTCTCCATGTCCGACCTGCATTGGACATGAAAAATCCAAAAGACGAGGTATTGGTTCGTAAGATATCGGATGCAGTCGTAAATCTTGTCCGCAAGTATGGCGGAGTGATGTGGGCAGAGCATGGCAGAGGGTTTCGCAGTGAATACACTCCACTCTTTTTTGGAAAAGAACTGCATCAAGATTTAAGAAAAATTAAAGAAGCCTTTGATCCTGAGAATAAATTGAATCCTGGAAAAATCGTCACCCCCTTCTCCATGTCCACAGAAACTGTAAAAATTGAAGCTCCTTTACGCGGACACTTTGATCGAGAGATTTCGCCACAACTTCGGTCTGAATACGAGGCAACCATCAACTGCAATGGAAATGGAGCCTGCTTCAACTACGATCCCAACCACGTGATGTGCCCTTCTTCCAAGATCACACAGGATCGCATTCATTCTCCTAAAGGCCGAGCAGGAATGATGCGGGAATGGTTACGTCAATGGAGTTTGATACAACAAAGATCCGGAACGCAGGACTCCGGCCAGGTAAGGTTATCTTTTGGCCACAGAATGATCCGTGTTTTCTACAGGCAGATGAAAAAATTCAGTAGTCGTAGAATGTCGCATCCGCGTACAGCAGCGACAGCATACCGTTTGCACCAAATATCTTCCTGGTTTCACATTTTTCGAAAAATCAAAAACACTTATGCAAAGCGCAAAGGAATCTATGATTTTTCTCATGAAGTCTATGAGGCCATGTTTGGATGTCTCGCCTGTAAAGCCTGTGCCAGTCAATGCCCAATTCATGTAGATGTTCCGGAATTTCGCTCAAGATTTCTCAATTTGTACTACAGCCGCTATTTACGGCCTCTCCGTGATCACTTCGTTGCCTCCATTGAAACCATCACCCCACTCCAGGCACGCTTTCCCAAAGTCAGTAATCAATTGTTACAACTACCCCCTGCACGTCTTATTTTAAATCGCCTCATTGGTTTATGTGATCCTCCAGAACTCAGTTTAATTTCCGTCAAAAGTGAACTCCATGATCGTCACGCACCTTCTGCTGAAATTTCCAAATTGAAATATTTGACATCTGAAGAAAAAGAACGATCTGTGATTTTGTTGCAGGATATCTTCACAACTTACTTTGAGGCACAACTGGTTCTCGACATTTACGACTTAATGAGAATCTTAGGATATGTCGTATACGTTGTTCCGTTTCACCCCAATGGAAAGCCGATGCATATCAAAGGATTCATGCATCGCTTCCATGCCTTGGCTCAAAAGAACACCAATTATCTAAAGGCACTCAACCGGTGCCAAATTCCCATTGTTGGTATCGAGCCCAGTATGGTTTTAACTTACCGTGACGAATACCAAAAAGTTCTTAAACCAGATAATCCAGAATTTCAAGTACATCTCATTCAGGAATGGTTACACCAACAATTGCCACGTTTTGAAAAATTATTTTCTGGCAAAACATTGCTTAATTCGAATCAATACAAACTGTTAGGACATTGCAGTGAAAAAACAGGAGCACTCGCCTCACAAACACAATGGAAAGAGATTTTTCATTTGTTTGGGCTGGATTTAGAAATAGTACCCGTTGGGTGTTGTGGAATGTGCGGAACTTATGGTCATGAGGTGGAACATTACTCTGAATCAAAAGGCATTTATCTGATGAGTTGGGGAAAGTACATATCTTCTAACCCACCACAAGAACAGATCTTGGCAACCGGTTACTCCTGTCGTACCCAGGTCAAGCGTTTTCATGGTTTCAAACCACGGCATCCTGCCCAGGCCATGCTGCAGGCCCTTAGTCTTTGATGCTGTGAGAGAGTTCTCTACCTTTTCCTTACTTGTTTGGCTTATTATACAAGTATAGTGAGAGTTCTTTGTTATGTCTAGTATTTCGTACAAGTATGAAATAGAGAACATTTTCGTCTTCTTTCTCCCCGCACTTCCTGATACACTTTTAGCAAATCAAAAGTATGTTAGACAAATATGTGCAGTCCTGTCTTTTCAGCCTATCAATAATTACCCATCATCATGCTTCATTTAGATTCGTTGAACCCTCAACAGCGTAAAGCCGTCACGACAACTCATGGTCCCATTTTACTGCTTGCTGGGGCTGGTAGTGGAAAAACAAGAGTGATCACCTATCGAATTGCTTATCTGATTCAGCAAAAAAAAGTTGCTCCACAAAATATACTGGCAGTGACCTTTACCAATAAAGCCGCAATTGAGATGCAAGAGCGTCTGGCTCAAATGCTGCGAGGTTCTCAAAAAAGTACTCAAATCAGTACATTTCATTCCCTTTGTGTCAAAATACTACGAAAATATATCACCCATTTGGGGTATCGCTCCAATTTCACCATTTATGACGCTCATGATCAACTCGCTGTCATCAAGGGAATCATTGAAGAACATGGATACAATGATACTGGATTGGTTGATGCCAAGTCCGCACATTGGGCCATCGGACAAGCCAAAACATCGCGAAAAAATCCAAATGACTTTTTAATACAAAAACATGCATTCCGTGAAGTACTCATTGGCCGTATTTTTCAAGAATACCAACAAATTTTAAAGGGATGCAACGCCATTGATTTTGATGATATTCTCAATCTGACCTTACAATTAATGGAAGAACACCCTCATGAACTGGACGACCTTTATCATCAGTACCACTTCATCATGGTCGATGAATACCAGGATACCAATCGGACGCAATACCTTTTACTGAAACATTTAGCCAGGCTTCATCAAAATCTATGCGTCGTAGGAGACGATGACCAATCGATTTATGGTTGGAGAGGAGCCGACATTCACAACATCCTCGATTTTGAAAAAGATTTTCCAGAAGTGCAAATTATTAAACTGGAACAAAATTATCGTTCCACCACCACCATTTTATCAGCTGCCAATCAAGTGATTCAAAACAATTCGGACCGCATGTCAAAAAGCTTATGGTCCCAACAGGTGGGGGGGGAAAATATAGGTTGGATTGTTGGAGACGATGAACTGGAAGAGATGAAAAAAGTCGTCGATCAAATTCGTCTGCAAATACTCCGCACGAAAAGCAGGTATAAAGATTTTGCTATCCTGTATCGTTCCAATTACCAATCCCGTGTCATTGAAGAAACCCTGCGTGAAGAAGGAGTACCTTATAATATTATTGGCGGAACTAATTTTTATGAACGAAAAGAAATAAAAGATGCCATTGCTTATTTACGGGTCATTCAAAATCAAAACGATGAAGTCAATATTCACCGCATTGTTAATTTTCCAAGAAGAGGAATTGGAAAAACCTCCCTCATTCATGCCAACACCTATTGTCAGATACTCCACAAATCTCTTTTTCAAGTCATGAAAAATGCCACAGAATGTTCCAAAATTCCATCGGAGGCAGCCAGATCCATGGAATCCTTTGTTGCGTTGATATCCAAATACCAGCAACGTTTCAAAACAGAACCGCTTGATCAAACATTCGAACAACTGTTGGAAGAAATTGGCTTCATCCGAGCACTCGAAACAGAAAACACCGATCGTAAAACAAAGGAACGCCGACTCACCTGTATATACGAACTGATACGATCTGTACACAAATACACATCGGACAATCCCGAAAAAAAACTGCGAGATTACCTGGAACGAGTGATGTTATTCAGCCGGGAAGATAACAACTCCGAAGATGGCAAAAACATGGTGACTCTGATGACCCTCCATAGTGCGAAAGGCTTAGAGTTCCCTTATGTTTTCATGGTGGGAATGGCAGAAGGCTTATTGCCCAACAAACGAGCTCTTGAAGAAAAAGGAGAAAGTGAAGAACGCCGTCTCTGTTACGTAGGAATCACTCGTGCCCAAAAAGAATTGACATTCTCCATGGCAAAAATGCGACGACAGTACAAAGAACAGCTTCATCAAGAGCCGTCTCGATTTTTAGCAGAAATCGATCCCCAGTTGTTTTCCACATCGATTCATGGTCAAGAAACAGAAAAAGAAAAACAAAACAAAGCACAGAACGCCCGTGCTCAATTTTTTGATCAAATTCGGCAAGCTCGGGGATAAATCATGAATCCACCCGCAATGGACATTTCATGGGCAGATGACTGTGAACCTCCTCTTTCTGCAGAAGCAATTAATCAATGCATCCAACAATTTCTTAAAATTTTAGGTTATCCAGATCGTTACATTTCCCTGTATTTTACAAACGACACTGAAATACTAGAGTTGAACCAGCGTTACCGTAACCAAAATAAACCCACAGATATCCTGTCCTGGTCTTATTGGGAAGATGATCAAGATTCAGCAATATTAGGAGAAATTGTCATCTCCACAGATCACATTCAAAAACAAGCACACATGAACCAATGGTCAGAAAACACAGAACTGACTCGCCTCCTTGCTCATGGATGTGCACATCTGGTGGGATATGACCATGAAATTTCTCTAGAAGAAGAAAAAAAAATGTTGATGATGGAAATCAAAATGCTCAAAGCCATCGGATTGGACAACCTGTATGAAACGGATAAATGATCTGGTAACCATGATTCAAAGACGCTATATTGAATTCCTTCATCAAAAACGATTTAACCACTCAGAGCCTACGAGGAGCATAAACAGATTATGTCCATGTTAGCAGAGCGACATGTTTTGATTGTTGATGATTCGGCTCAATTGAGAAGAATTTTATCAAAGATCGTGCGTGAAGAAGGATGTTTGTATATTCGACACGCATCAGACGGCATACAAGCACTCTCTGAATTGAAAGCGTCAAAATCAAACAACACTCCCATCGATTTGATCTTACTGGATTGGAACATGCCTCGCATGACTGGCCTGGATTTTTTAAAAAAAATCCGAAATACCCCAGACTACCAAGACATTGCCGTGATTATGATCACAGCAGAAGCCCAGAGAGAAAACATTATCGATGCAGTCAAAGCTGGGGTGAATAGCTATATTGTCAAGCCATTTACTGAAGAAACGGTAGTCGGTAAATTGAAAAGTTTGCTGGCCACTGAAAATAAACAAAAAAATAAACCATGAATTCTCCCAAACCAAAAAAACCTTTCCAGGCTACGGGTTTAACAAGAATTTGGAACGCTTGTTTTTACTCACTTGATGGATTCAAAGCCGCCTTTCAATCTGAAGCCGCCTTTCGACAAGAAGTTATTCTTTCCTGTATTTTGATTCCAATTGCGTTTTTTCTTCCAGTGAGTCTATCGATGCGTGCTCTGATGATTGGTAGCCTTTTTTTGGTATTGATTGTGGAAATACTCAATTCCGCCATCGAGGCTGTCGTGGATCGTATCTCTATGGAACGCCACCCCCTGGCAAAGCAGGCAAAAGACATGGGAAGTGCCGCTGTCTTTTTGAGTTTGATCAATGTCTGTGGCATGTGGGGATTTGGGTTGTATGAGTTACTCTTTCAAACATCATAATTCTATAGTGTTCCAGAAAGGTGTTTTCTTAGAATTCCCTCTTTTTTTCAAAGGGGGCTAGGGGGATTTTGAAAGAACTTTTCTGAAACACTATAGCAAATGATGGGAAGAGATTGAATCCTTGTCTCAGGAATGATATTTTGAGAATTCAACATTATTTTAACAAACTCTACTAAACTCTTTATCTACCAATAGTTCTTACAATTTTTTGGACTCAGATGACTCAGATGACCAAGCTTTAAAAGGGCAAAGATTTAATAATTTTGTATCCATCTAATCTGCACTGATCTGTATCCCGAAATTGTACGAAGTATTGTTATCTAATTTAAAATGGAATCATATGAGTGAAGAAAAACAAGAAGACAATTTAGAAATGATGGGATTGACCACAAAAGCCTTAAAATCGAGAACCATCATCATTTCCTCCCAGGTTAATGGAGAATTAGCCAACAAAGTAATGAATCAATTGACAATTTTAGAACAAGAAGACCCTGAAAAGGAGATTACTGTTTTTATCAATTGTCCAGGAGGAGAAGTATTTTCAGGGTTTGCCATTTATGATATGTTGCAATTCATCAGTTGTCCCGTCACTACGGTAGTTGCGGGATTTGCAGCAAGCATGGGCTCTATCCTGAGTTTAGCAGCCAATAAAGGACGCCGCTTCTCATTCCCAAGATCGAAAATCATGATTCATCAACCACTCTTGATGGGCTACCAGGGACGTGCAACAGACTGTGAAATCCAGGCCAAAGAAATACTAAAAACCCGGGATCTGATCATCGATATTTATTGCAATGCTACTGGAAAAACATATGAAGAAATCAAGTCGGCCATTGACCGGGATAACTGGTTCACAGCAACAGAAGCATTGGAATTTGGCTTACTGGATCGTGTGATTTCTTCTCGTGCGGAATTGGAGAAATAAAAAAATAAGCAGATAACCTCCCATTAACCCAAAAGACGGCCATATTCCATACAAGACATACCAATTGTTATACGATTGAGGCTTGATCCGCACGGTAGCCGGTTCATCCAGTGGTTGAACCTGGACTCCATCAGTGTCCACTTGAATATGTGCCGTTTTCCCCCCATTTCCAACCAGAACCATGTCTCTCCCGACCTCAGCAGCCCTCAGAGTGGTTAAACGTAAATGATGCCATGTCGCCCAATTGTTGAGCCATTGCCCATTCGAAATCCCTACCAAAAACTGACTGCCCTCTTGAACAGACATGTGCACTAAGCGGGAAAAAATGGTTTCAAAGCAAATAAAGATTCCCAAAGGAGTATCTTTCCAGTAAAAAATACCTGTTTTTTTCCCTCTTATATAATCGGGTACCTGTGGCAAAATATTATGAGGTATCAACCACTTCCAACCAACTGGCACATACTCGCCAAATGGAACCAATTGGCGCTTGTCATATCGTTCAAACTCAAAGTAACGATGGTAAACTAAGTAAGCCGAATTGAAATGCTGAGCAGTTCTACGTTGTTGATACTGTTGGTCAACAGCAATCCAGCCTTGTGCATTGGAACCTAAAATTAAATCTGTCCCCATTTTTGAAAAAGCATGAAAAAGGTTTACCAAATTTTTACCTCGCTCTATTATGCCAGGATAAGCATTTTCTGGCCATATGACTAATGCGGTCTGGTCTGTCTGATTGAGCGAGTGCTGTAAATACTCCTGTAAAATATTTGTCAGCATGGCAGGATCATTGAGATTAGCGATAGAAACATCACCGGGGACCAACAAAACTGAAATTTCATCGGCACCAGGATTCTCATAAATTGAGGATCTTTCTGCACCACCAGGAACATAAGAAAAAATAAACACTGCCAGAAGCATCACTCCACTTATCAAAATGAAAATAGAAAGCAGCCTCCAAGATACTGGTTGTTTGCTCCATTGCCATAGCAACAAGTTCCCATGCACTAATAAATATGCAAGTAAGGCAGCCATAGCGGTCATTAAAAATGTCAAACCAATCCCTCCAAAATGGCTCACAACCCACAATTGCCATTTTCCAAGGGGTTGGGATGCAGCCATAGTTCCCCAGGGAATTCCGCCAAAAGGAACATATTCCAACAACCATTCTTGCATCGTAAACAAGATAGGAAAACTCAGATACGGAGAGCACCGGAAACTCTGGAAAAAGCTGCACAAGGCTAATACTACAGCAGGGAAAGATGCCAAAAACCCTACTGTTCCTAATGAGAAGATCGTCGTAAGCAAAAAGGATACTCCAGCCTTAACATATAAAGTTTCAGGCAGCCAGTAGAAAAGAGAGCCATACCAGATAGCTCCTATTGCCCATCCTCTTAAAAACCAGAGCAACGTCTTCTGTCGTACCAAAGACCGAGATGAATGAAAAAACAAGGTTAAAGCAGGAGCCCAGGCAATCCAGCCAGCAAGATAAGCAGAAGAAATGTGAAAAGGCAGGCAGAGCAAAAAAGCAGAGAGGAGTAACAAAAATGCAGGCAAATACATCATGAAGTACTGACTGCCGTAGAAGAATCCAGGTGCATGGGAAGGATGACACTAAAAGTAGACCCTACTCCCACTTCACTGATCACAGACACTTCCCCACCAAGCAATTTGGTCATACTTTTGACCAATGCCAATCCCAACCCTGTTCCTTCATGACGTCGAGTTTCTGAACCATCCACCTGACGAAAGGTTTCGAAAATGGTATTTAACTGTGACGCTGGAATACCACATCCTGTATCTTTCACATCAATTTTCACCAATCCATCTTGCACAGAAGCGTCTACTTCTATCGAACCCTGTTCCGTAAATTTTATAGAATTTCCCAGCAAATTGATCATAATCTGACGGATCTTATCCTGATCAGAACAACAATCAGCCAAATTACCATTCATCTGTAGTTTCAATTCAATTGGTTTGTTAGCAACCAGAGCTTCCATCAACCCTAAAACTTCCTGCAGAAGTTCTCCCAGGTGGAAAGGGAGCACATTGATCTGCATTTTCCTGGCTTCTATCTTAGACAAATCTAAAATAGAGTTGATCAATTCCAGCAAATGCTTACCACTTTTGTTGACTCGCATCAGGCGATCATGCTGATACTCCGTCAATGGATTTTCCTCATCTACATCCAACAAAGCCTCTGCAAATCCAATAATCGCATTGAGGGGAGTTCTCAATTCATGGGACATACTGGCCAAAAATTCACTCTTCATTTGAGTGGCCGCCTCCAATTCTAAATTCGCAGCCTGTAAGATTTCCTGCTGAGTCTGGACTGTCAAAAAAGTCATGGCATTCTGGATAGAAACGGCTAACTGAGAGACTGTATTTTCAATAAAACGCAAATTGGCTTCACTGAAAGGTGCAACACTTGCCAACAGTAATACCCCCAGGCATTGTTGCTGAAAAACAAGCGGGTACCCTGCAATGACGGCAGGATAGCTGGCAACACCACCTAAGTAAAAACTGCGTCCCTGCTCCTTAGAAGGATTACGAATAATGACAGGTTCCTGGGTTTGGAAGATGTGAGTGGGTACCCCCTGCACTTGATAAAACTGATCTTCGATAACTCCTTCATCTACCGTATAATAATGTTTCAGTTGCAATTGATGCTCTTCCAAATCGTCCAAATACAAAATACCCAATTGTGAATTGGTGGTTTTGACTAATGTTTCCAGAGCTGCTTCCAGAATAGCAATAATTTCCAAAGAGTTGATGGCTTTGGCAATAGAAGCCTGGGCTTGATCCAATTCTACCTGGGCCAGCAACGCTTTATTTTGTTCTTCCAGTTGCTCCAGCATCTTTTGCTGACTTTGCCCTTCGGCCTCCAGTCGTAGGACCAATTCCTTCCGAGCTTGCTGATTCAAACGTTCTTGTGTTGCGTTTTTCCAATGCAAAACCAGCCCTAAATATTGATTATCTGCATCAAACAGAGGGCTGAAGGTCACCTCAATTGTCTGGTCTCCAATGCTGATGTCGGTCGTGGGTGGTAAGTTATAAGGAGTCGACAATTGCCTTGGTTCAATAGCAGCCGATTCGAGTAAAAAATCAATCCCTTTTCCCAACATTTGTTCCGGTTGTGCGGGTAAAAAATCAGTCAGGCGTTTGAGTTCTCTGAGTGCAGCAGGATTCAGATAAACCAGTTCTCGATCTGGAGTTGCCAACATAACAGGAAAAGGAGAATTATCTAAAATTTGACGTCCTCGATTGGCATCTTTGGTTCGTTCTCGAATAGCAACGAGCATCTCTTCAAACTCATGAGCCAACTCACCCACTTCATCCTGTGTGGTCACTTCAATGTGCCCAAAAAAATCTTCATTTTTTACGTTTCGGACGGCATCCCGCAGCTCTTGTAGCGGGATCACTACCCTTTTTCCTAAAAACCGGGAAAGTAAAAATCCTAATAACGAAATACCAAGGGCAACGGCTAACAATAAAATACGCCATTGTTCAAACTGTTCCTGTAAATTACGATTATTGGTTTTCGCAAAGTCAGATTGCCATTGCACGATTAAATTAACCGATTCCTCGATATCTTCGACAAGAGGAATGGCGCGAGTTTCCATTTTATAGTGGGCAATATTCCAAGATTCCTGGTTACGTGCCTGAAATAAATCATCGATCAGTGATTCGATCAATTCCTGTTTTTTTTGAAATTGCCGAAAATGCGATTGTTGTACTGTGGTGAAGGCAACCTTGCTGCTTTGAAGATCCAACAAAAAACGGTTACTGTCGGCCCAGCTTTCTCGAAACTGATCCCATGCGCGGGTTTGCCCATCGGACACATAATGTTGTAAACTGGCCGTAGAGGCCCATAATGCGCCTCTCAACTCTGTTAAAATTTGAAGAACAACCTGATTGTTGGCAGATCTTGCAATTTGATGCTGTGCAATGATTTTCAGGTTTTTATGCATCGTATCAAATGCGGGCCGCAAT
This sequence comes from SAR324 cluster bacterium, assembly GCA_028282505.1. Classification (GTDB taxonomy): domain Bacteria; phylum SAR324; class SAR324; order SAR324; family NAC60-12. The sequence continues at coordinate 30,389 of JANQHV010000332.1, forward strand.
TTTTCTGTGAATATTTGTTGGGCAGGAATATTTCCAGGGGTATGAGCAATCTGCTCAATTTCTTTTTGTAGCTTTTCTAACTCAAACAAGGCCAGACGAATATCATAAAATCGACGCACTTCTTCTGCACGCTGCATCTCATACTGACTGTCAACATACAACGATTTCAATTGATCCAAAATGGGTTTAATTTCATTTTCCCAGGCAGCCAGCCTTTCTTTTTTAAAAGACTCATCACCAAATAAAACCCAGCCTCGTTGAGCAGCTAAAGAGTGATTGATCCCACTCATCAACTGCACCCAACCTAAAGCAATGGGTTGTTGGTGTTCAATCAACTGATCTGTCAACAGACTTTGGTCACGGAATTGGAAATAAAGAACGAGATAGCCAACCAGGGGAATTGCAGAAATGATATAAAATACCACAAGAATCTTAGTGCGGATGCGATTGGGTAACATAGGCCTTATCTTATCTCAGTTCTTGTACTATTGTTGATTTCATCTCAATTCAGGATGTGCATACAGTGGACCGAAAATTATCATGAACGTTCAGAAAAAAGGAAAGCTCTTCTCATTGTGAGATTGGAATATCATTAAATCCTTGGTAAACGGTCTGTCGGGTTTTTCTTGAGAAGCTCCTGATCGTGAAAATAGCGAATGGTTGTGTTTGCGGAAGAATGACGCGCATAGGCCTGTACTTTTTGGAGCGGTTCTCCCATCTCCAGGGCAATTGTAATTGCTGTATGCCGCATATAGTGGGCAGAAATATCCAGCCCTATCGCTTTTCCCAGTCGGGCAATCACATCATTCACACCTTTTCCTGTCATTTTTTTTCCTCTTGTGCGAAATCCCAAAGACACAAAAACCCATGGTTTTTCCAACCCAGCCAATTGCAAACACTGCTTCCACTCTTGTAACTCTGCATGAAGTTCTTCTCTAATTTTTAAACGCTGCGGCACACCACTTTTTGTATCATGGATCAAGGCCACATGGAACTCACCATCCTGCTGAATATCTTCCCAACGTAAATTAGCGGCTTCACTACGCCTGGCAGCTGTGAAATATAGAAAACGGAGCAACAGACCATTTCTTTTTCTCATCAAGTCAGCAACTCTGATATCATAGGGGGCCTGATCATTTGCTTCCATCATTGCGCTTAAATGAGTTAATCGAAGCGCACCTTTTGTACTGATATCAGAAACTTTCTCACTACGAATGACAGAAGATTTGAAAGGGTTTTCTGGAAGATACTGAAATTCTGTGAGCACCTTGAAGACATTCCGTAATGCACTCATCGTTTGATTGATACTGGCAGATTTTTTACCCTGCGCTTTCAAATAGCTTTTATATTCAAGAATGGTCAAACTGTTCAACTGCTTGAGATCTTCTATATCCTGAATAGCTGCCCATTCTTGAAAATCACGAAATACCCGCGCATAGGCTCGCCGGGTATTGGGTTTATAATTCTCAAAAACCAGTTGCAATGCCTGGCCAGGAGAAATATCTCGCTGCTTATTCCATTTAGCTGGTAAATCCATAACGAAGCTATCCCTGTCTCCAAAAAGCAAAAAATAATTTTAGCTGTCTCTGGTAGAGTTCCCAGTCTCCCTGGCTCAATAATTGCCAGATATAACGAGGACGCAAATAAAATTTTCTGTACGCTTTTTTAACAAATAGTGAAGTCATTTTTTCTTGTTCAGGAGTAAAAAAAGTCACCTCCTCTCGAATCGGCTCCTCCCAATAAGGACCGGGCCCATATTTTTCTATGAACAATGGCGAACCAGGAAAAGACAGGAAGGGATGAAAGGAAGCAAAATTTGGTGATAATTCCAGAGCAAAGTTCAGTGTTTCTTCATAGTGTTCCAATGTTTCTCCCGGATGTCCAAAAATAAAAAATGCGGCTACACCAATCCCTGCGCTTTGAGTGGCTCTGATCCCATCTTTAATACGGGCCTTAGTGATTCGTTTGTTGGTATTTTTCAAAACTTCGGCATTGCCTGCTTCTACTCCAAAGTGAATCAAGGAGCAACCACTTTGTTTCATCAGCGGCAATAATTTTTCTTGCACTGAATCTGCCCTGGTCTGACACGCCCAGCGAAATCCATAGCGTGCTGCATAATCTTTGGTGATCAAATGCTCACAAACGGCTTTGAGCATCTTTCGATTGATTGTAAATTCTAGATCAAAGATATAAAGGGATCGGCAACCGTGAACTTCCACCAACATATCCAACTCTTGTAAAAATAGCTCCGGCATTTTTTTCCGATAGCTATTTTGAAACATAGAAAGATTGCAAAAATTGCACGTATAAGGACACCCTCTGGATGATTCGAGCAGAGCAAAATTGCCTCCCAATAGCTCATACTGGTAATTTTTTAAATCAATCAAATCATATGCAGGAAGAGGGAATTCATTCATCGGCACTAAAGGACGCTGTGCATTGTGGTAAAATTCTGATCCCACTCGATACGAAATTCCCATAATTTGGGATAAATCACCATGTTTTATCAGACTTTCCGCAACTTCCAGCGTTGTCCATTCTGATTCTTCCCGTACCACCACCAGTGCTCCTGTTTGCTCTAGAACACTTCCTGGATAATGGGTTCCATGATTGCCGGCAATCACCAGACGTTCTGAAGGAAAAAGGCGGGCTAACTCAAAAACATGCTGGGTATCCAGGGAAGGACATTGCCAGTCTGCATAAGGATTTGTCGTCAGAACGACCAGATCACACTGATCCGCATCTTGTCGAACTTGCTCAGGAGATATCGACACATTGGCATGCAAATCATGAAGGAGTACTTCCCAACCTGCCTCGCGCAACAAAGCAGCAGTGATTAAAAGAGATAGTGGGGGGAAACATCGATGAAATTTACGAGTGTTCTTACTGACAAGTCGTTCTGCTACTGGTGCAATTAAGAGTGCTTTTGCCATAATTTCCTGTAGATGAATGGACCACACCCTCCAGCGACAGCAACGATAATCAAGCAGATGAGAACCCCGGTCATTACCTGACGTTCAAATAACCACGAACCAACACTGGCTTCTGGTATAATTTTCATCCTCAGAGGAGTGTAGCGAGCATAGTGGTGTCCCTGATGGGAATACTCTGCAATCAAATAGCTAATATAGGTATTTGGCCAAATGGAGTCATGCTTGATTTTTAAATGCCATGTGCGACTCTCCTTTGCTGCCAGTTTAACCGGAGATTTGGGCATTTGGAGCTGAATATTCATAGCCATGATATTGGACAGATGAATTGTCTTGCTCCAAGAATCCATATTGGTCAACGTGACCTGAATTGTATCATCTCTTGGCAAAACAACTCTGGAAACTTTCCAACTCAACCCTGGAGATTTTTTCATTTCTCCATGCGTCAATCGAATCAAATAAGGAAGTTTGAAGCGGAATCCATTTTGATCACGATAACTAAGATGTAATGGAAGATAGTAGGAACCAGGTTCTTGAAAAGGATGTTTTTTTGTCCGATATTGAGTGTTCAATGTACGTCCGGGCTGTAAAGTATTACTGCCACGAATTGGATAGAAACGGTTTTTAATCCGAATGACAGGCTTTAACTCCATTGCCGCTTCATTGCCTTTGTTGACCAATTGAATCTTTGCCAACAAAAAATCAGAAGTAATATCCACGGAGGCTTGTAGCTGCATACTAATGCTACCAGCCCAAATAATAGAGTAAAGATTGCATAATACTACAGATAGTACGATTTTATTCAACCATCTATAATAGTCCTTCATTGTTCAAACGCCGGTACATGTCCCAAATTTCCCTCAATGCTTGAGGAATCCTCTTGACAATATTACGATCAGAAGTCCGAATTTCAATTACTTCTACAGGAACTTCCAACACTTCACACTGATCATGCATAGCCCGCACAATGATCTCTGTATCATAAGTATGATGAGAAGGCACTGCCTGCCGAAAATATTGTTGCATTTTTTCTGAATTTTTCCAGGCCTTGATACCATGAGTATCAGAAACTCGTAAACCAAATATAAAAAATAAGATCATGCGAAAGCCATAAGACGCCACTTTTCTTACTAATCCTCGCCGATCCCTGGAAAGTAGCAAATTTTTGGAAGCAATAATGATTTCATATTTCACAGTCATGATATGAGAAACCATATCGGCAAATTCAATATCCCAATAATCAATATCAAAATTAACAATAATCTTTCCATTTGCTTCCAGCAATCCATACTGCAGAGCAATCCCATAATTAGCATTTGGTAGTACAAGATAATGGATAGCCTCGTGTTCCTTTGATAAGTTTTCTGCAATTGCTCCCGTTTGGTCGGTACTGCCATTTTCAATCAACAGCATTTCCCAGTCAAAAATCTTTCGTTCCTCCAGTTGCCGAATCATGGATCGGACATTTTCTGCGAGAATTGCTTCTTCATTGCAAACAGGAATAACAATACTAATACTGATCTGTTTTTGGGGCATGATCATATTTTCGTCCAATAAACATTTTCATACATTTGATAGAACTGTTCTCTGAGCTTATCGGAGAGGTAATACACTGGTTTTGCTTCGACAAGCTCAGTAGGCAGACAAGCTCAGCGAACAGAATGGCCGAAAATGTGATCAATCCCTGTTTTTTTTGATGGAAGAGGATGAAAGGGAGAACATAAAAAGTTACTATTACTCATCCAGTACAACTCGGGAGATACTGATATACCATTCATGACTTTCTTGTTGTTCAAACAGGGATTCCAACTTAAAATATGAAGGCAATCTGGTTCCTCGAGTTGGGCGTTTACTGGAGTATCTTATTTTTTGTACAACAAGAATATCCTGAACCAGGTTTCCTCTTATTTGATCCTTTAAATCACTTCTATGCCGTATCGCATATTTAAAATCAACAGCCCCCCAAAAATAAGGGCTATACAATCCTGGACGTTCATCAACAATGATGATGTTTTTGTCAGGGTAGTGTTGCTTCAAAAATTTGAGCACCGCCCCATACTGTCGATATAAAACAATATGATTAACAGATTCATTATTTGGAGCAACTGTCCAATGCCATGCCATGATACCAATGGCTCCCACCATCGCATAACGCATCAAAACTCTCCATCTGGAAACGAGGGGGTGGAGTAACAACAAACTTCCGACAACAAGTAACGGTAGAAAAACAATTCCGTACCGAATTGCTGCTGGATGGATGATATCTGATACTGTATTCCGAAAGGAAAAAATAACAACAAATAAAGTAGCAAAACTTAAAAAGCCTGTGATACTGAGTACTACAGTACGCTTCGTTCTTACTTTTTTCTGGCAAACTAATTTCACTATCCCATAAAGCAGCCCCATCAAAGCAAGATATGTGAGAATGGGAATCATGTTGTAGCGATAAATCTCTGCAGTGAAAAACTCCCAGGCTTTACCCAAATTGTTCAGAAATATCGATCCGCTAAATACTGATTCATTCTCAGCAACCTGAAATTTTTCATTATCCAGGTTAATGATGCGCTGCCAAGCAACCGGTAAAAAGAGTAAAGGTAATAAAACAAAGCGATAGGTCAATTTTTCATATTCTACCCGACGCATTAAACTTAGGACAATCACACCAAAGTATGGAACCAACACAATCGATTCATAACGCAACTGAGCCAATAAAAGAAGGGTTAATCCCAAACGCTCAATGACAATGCTCTGTTTGGTCACTAAAAACGTATCCAACAAAAAAAAAGCCAGTATGACAAACAATAGATTGGGGACTTCAAATCCTCCAGAGGTAACCCAAAGCACAAAAATAGGAAATGAGGCCATCAACACCATACCAGTAATGGCCAAACTTCTGGAAAACCAACGCTGCAACAGACCATAAAACACCCACAGGCATAAAACACCAAGAAGGGCATTGACCACAAAAGCATTTTCTGCCCGATATCCTGTGAATGTATGGGCGAGAGACACAAGAAATGGAAACAGTAAAGGACGCTGATCCCAGGATAATTCATGAACATGGTATTTTTCGTAGTAAAATCTTCCTTGCGTTTGATTGAAAAATTTATGTTCACGATACATAGATGCTGACATCCCAGCCAGATTGGTCTCATCAGCTAATATACGAAACCTAGGAGGAGAAGAGAGCATTGCCCCGATAATCAAAATCACTGCAAGCATCAATGCCCCTCCATGCTTCCAGGCAAATCGAATACATTTTGTAGCTCCAATCTTTGCCGGCAACATACTCAATGCCCACAAACCAAACGTTCCAAAAATAAAGTAATACCCACTGACTTGAAACCAATGTTCCATTTGTTCTTTAGAGGGAATCACAAAACCCAACAGCATTGCTGCTACTGCAGAAACAAGGGTTCCTCCTATTATACAGATTAATTTTAATGGGAATTTATCAAGCATCATGCTTTTCCCTCTTCCTTTTTTCTAAGAAAGGTTTGGTGATATTAAACCCTCTTTCAGAAAAAGGGAGAGGGCTTAAAGGTATTGCCATATTTTAAATGCAGCTTGGTCTTGACCTATGATCAGGTAAGTCATCAAATTTGGCAGGAGAAAAAGGCAAAAAAAAAGGATCAACAACTATGCATTGCTGATCCTTTTAAAAAATCATTTCCTGCTGACGTTTGTCAACAAAGAAATTAGTATCGCTTCATCAGTTAGTAGCAGCTAGGACAAATACACCAGAGATCCCAACAGCACCAGACATATTAGCATTTCCAACTGTGAAACTATTAGCGAGAGCGAATGGAGTGAAAGTCGTGCCATTGGTATGGCCAAATGATATATCAGAAGTAGCAGGTTGTGCATAGATGGTATAAATATATGTACCTCCTGTATCCGATATAGTGAATAAAGACCCATCGGCATTAATTGTATCGCTTGCTCCTAAAATTGTCTGAATACGTCCTGCCAACTCTGTTGGATCAAATGACAGTACACCAGCATCAGAGACACTGAAACCTACAGAGTTTTCTACAGTTTGACTCGTACTGATCGTTCCTGAAGAATCTCCAATTGTATACGGTTTACTAAAGGTCTGAGAACCTGATGAAGTTGTGGTAGTACCTGCTATGTATAGCTTGGTTCCTGTCGGCATGGAAGCACTGATTGTTGTTCCACTGACCGTATAAGACACAGAATCAATAATAGCTGCCACTCCAAGAGTACCACCACTTTCTGCCAAGCTTAAACCATACTTAATTGTAGAAGTGATTGAAGTTGATGTAGTTCCTCCTACTGCCCCAATGTCAAATGAAATGTCTGGCAAACGACTAGTTGTCGCCAAGAACGAATTAAAAGTTGGAGCATAAACCACAACTCCTGACGAATTCGCCGTAACCGATATGGTATTAGAAGAACCAGCAGCATCTAAAGTAACTGCTGTGCCAGTTTCAGAAGTGATGGTCAATTGGTTGTTTGTAAAGAAATAACCCAACGTAGTCGTTGTTGTGGTTGTAGTCGTTGTTGTGGTTGTAGTCGTTGTTGTGGTTGTTGTGGTATCAGTAGTTGGATCAGTACTTATCGCCGTACTTGTTGCAACACTGGTACTTGTTGCCGTTCCGGTACTTGTTGCCGTTCCGGTACTTGTTGCCGTTCCGGTACTGGTACTTGTTGCCGTTCCGGTACTGGTACTTGTTGTTGTACTGGTTATAGTAGCTGTTGCTGCTGCTATTTCTTCTTGTTGTGTAAAGATTTCCTCCTGCTGATTTTGAGCATCCGTTATGTTGGTATTCGTTTGATTCTCAATTGTATCAGAATCAACGTTCGCAGCTGAATCAGCAGCACTGGCAGCAGCAGCACTCTCCGTAACAAATGAAGTCAAAGTAGTCGTTGATGTGATGGCGACCTGGCTGACAGCATTTGCTATAGTTGCAGCATCGGCACCGGCCTCTACGTTCTCAGCAACCAGTGTGGCTGCTCCAGCCCCTAAAGTAATTGCATCTGAGATACTCAAACCTGCTCTAAGAGAGTCCGATACCGCATTTGCAGCAGCATTAGCAACCTGTCCTGCAGCAGCTCCAGCATCGGCACCGCCATTTTCTACAGCAACCTGAATGTTAAAAGCAATATCCAATAATACCGCAGTTGCCAACTCAACGATGGCAGCAGCAACATCTTCAACATTACCTCCAGCTGTTGCAATATTATTCAAGGACGTTTCCATGGTACCACCATTAGCATTTGCGGCAATAAGTGCATTTGTCAAAATGGTGGTATCTGTCACACCAGCAGAGGAAGTCAAACTCACTCCAGCACTATCTAAAGATTCTTTTACACCATTTCCAGCAGCTTTTGCAACAGCAACGGCAGATGAACCAGTTACTGTTGTATTACTGATTGTATCTCCTACCGTAGTTGCAACCACTTCTCCAACATTTGTGGCTGCATTTGATGCTTCAGTAGGTACTGTGTTCTGAGTCATATCAACACCAGCCTCTTGAATAGTTTCTACAGCGATAGAGACCGCCGCACTAACCAATGCGCCCAAAGCTTCTGCTGCACCACTGAGTCCGGCAGGTGCGTTTGAAACCGCAGTATTTGTTGCAGTCACAAGAGTTTCCGCATAGTTTCCAGAGGCATTAGCCACTCCAGTTGCAGCATTAGAATCCGTCATATCCGCACTTCTTGCTTGATCTTCAGTAGCATCTGCTACACCATTTAACAATTGCTCAATAATCGCAGCACCTTGATCTGAAGCAGCATCCAATGCACCCACGATACCAGCCCCTGCTGCGGTACTGGCATTAGTAATAATCGTTTCACCATTAGCAGATAATGTATCTGTTAAGCTGACACCTTGATCTTCCAAAATTGTGACTGTTGTTTCGACAGACTGTTGAATAGCCACTACTGATTCCGCAGGATTCAAATTAGTCGTGGTGACATTAGAATCTATCTGATCAGCAACAGATGTTAAATTGTCAGCAATTGTTCCTGCTGATGTTGTATCTGCTGTGGAATCTTTCATATTCACAACTTCTGCGGCACGCTTCCCAATTTCTGAACCAACCGCTCTTGCAGTTGAAGCATTGTTTTGTGTAGCCATTTGAGAAATGGCAGAGCCAACTGAATCCACTATATTAGAGGCAACCGTAGATGCATCACTTGCTGTAGCCCCAGATTGGTCTGTCGCACTACTTATTGCCTGCCCCATTGTACCAGCAACTGTACGTGCCTGTTCTGTTGTTCCAGTAAATGATGCGACAAAAGTTTCGATGGCTGCTAGAAATGAAGCAAAAGCATCTCCCAACCCTGCTGTATCAGCTGCTGCAATCACGCGTCCAGTTCCGCCAGGATTCTGAGCCGCAATATTTCCAGCCAACAGGGGTTGAAATGTAGTATCGTTGAGCAAATCTCCAGAAAATGTATTATCTGCGGAATCCGCCGCAAAACCAAAGATTTCATCGGTAGTTCTCAATGGAGACAACCCCTGTATGGTATCCAAGACCACATCTGCCAAGTTTCCAGCTCCGGGATCTTCTGCAGTAGCAGCAGTATATGAGGCACTGCTGTAGTCCGAGTAAGAAACTGCACTGCCACCTAAAGCAGTGGATATCGCCGTATTACCTTGGCTGGTAAGAGCGTCTTCAGTGATCGTGCCACTGGCGATCACTTCTGAAGAGACCACTTGAGTCGGTGGGTTGATGTTTGCTCTTTTAGTTCCCGAAGGTTTGCTCACAACCACATTCTGAAGAGAGCTTTCCCCAGGGCGGTCTACAGATACAACCAATGGGAATTCCATATCACTGGTAACATCAAAGGAAAAATTTCCATTGCTGTCTGTAGTAGCAACTGGGGCTTGAACTCCCGAAACACTCACCTTTGCACCCGGTATGGCAAAACCGTCGGCAGCATTCCCAGTAATTTTTGAGTCTTTATCGTCATCATCATCATCATCGTCACCAGGTTGACACCCAAAGGCTAATATCACCATAAGAATCAAACTAAGACACAACCAAGCTCGATTTTTTTTGAGTAACTTTTTCATAATCTTCCCTCTTAAACAGACTTATAATCCAATATTCTTAATTATTATGAACAACATATCCAACTTAAACTACTGAAATTTTTACAGCAGTATCCTCCAAAATTTTCAATTATTTCATTGATTTATGCATTTAACAGAGTGAGCTTTGCAAGCCAAAACTGCTCGAAACTGCATACACACATACCGAAGTGTATAATATAGCCAAATCTATTTCACAAGAAATATTTTTAAAAAATGCAAAAAATTACCATTTTTCCAATGATTTTTAACCTTAATTTTGGTTCTTATACAAATTTTGATTCAAAACAAAATCTTGTGTTATTCTTGCAATTTGCTAAAAGTATAGAATTTTGTAGACAATTACTTGACGTAATAGATCATTCATTCCAAAGATGTCACTTGGAAACCTGCCGCGGAAACACCTGCCACTTGATGCACAGGAAGAAATCTCAAGATTTCTCTTATGCCAAATGACACAAATCGAAATCACTTCTTTAAAATACAACCGCAAACTATCTAAGCAATATCCATGACATACTGGCCATTTAAACTTATTTTTTTGCAAGTTTTTTTATTGATTCTGCTCATTCTCCCCCAATCGCTTTCTGCTCAATCAATCAACATACAGGATATCCAATCCAGGCTATCGTCAGGAACATTAACTCAGGAAGAACTCCGCAGGTTGGCGCAAACCATGGATTGCCAACAATTCCGCACTTTTTTTCCAACACTGGATTGTGAAGCAATCCAACAAGGACAGCAATTGCAACCTTTTACTAATCCAGTAATCAATACACCTGTCACAGAAAAAACTGTCGAACCAGAATCACGATCTGCTGAACAAAAATCAACGATAGAACCCCAAACTTCAGAAAATATGGCAACACAGCCAGATAAAACGAGCTCTCCCGAGCAACGCTTTCAAAGATATAACCCTTTTCTGCTTGAAAAAAAAGAAGAAGAGGATTTACACAAACAACAATCTGTCTTCCCAGAATTTGATCCATTCCTACAGGATCTTCCCAAGCAGGAATTCACACATCAACCGGACACTATCATATTGCCGAAGCAAACTTCACTGCCCTCTCAAGACACCCGCAAATTATCAGAATGCGGCATTCCTTCTGAAAATAAAGGCATGGAACATCCTGATTGTCAATTGTCTGCAATCGAAAGAGCACTGCAACCTGTACTCATTCAAGGGCTGTATAATAAATTCAGTGTCCGACAACCCTTACTTCAGTTTGGTTACGATCAACTAACAGCGGATCGTTTCCGTTTTGACCCGATCGCTCATGCAGCAACACCTGAAAATTATAAACTGGGACCTGGTGATGAGGTGATTGTCCATGATTCACTTAGCGACATCGAAGAAGATAAAGAAGAAAAACCCTCTCATCCAGTCGTAGATGAAAATGGAATGTTAAGTCTTTCAGGCTATAAACCTCTTCGTGTATGGGGTTTGACACTGGAGGAGGTCAATAAAAAATTGCAGCGCCACAACAAATTTCTTGAAGTCTCCTTAGGAAAACTCCGTTCCATTCAGGTGAATATAATTGGAGAGGCCCAAACACCCGGTTTGCACCAAGTACCAGGTATTGCTTCAATTTATAACATTCTTGCTATGACAGGGGGTATTAAAAAAACTGGCAGTTTACGACACATCCAATGGAGACGGAATAACCAACTAATAGCAGAAGTGGATTTGTATGAATACTTTCTCAAAGGTGTCCCTCTCAAGCACGTCTACATAGAAAGTGGAGATACTCTGTTTATCCCACCACTTCAGCAAGCCATTGCTTTGGTTGGACAAGTACAAAAGTCAGGAATTTATGAATTAAAAAAAGAAACAACATTAGATGAAGTACTTGCTTTAACCGGTGGTTTACTGCCCACTGCCAATACAGAGCACATTTTAGTGGAACGAATTGTTCCCAACTCCGGAAAAACATTACAACGCCTCAATTTGACTCTCACGGGCCCTCAACAAATTCAAGCATTTGATATTATTAAAATTTTTCCAATTCCAGACAATTTTAGTGAAGCAGTAGGAAAACAAAATATTTCCTCAGGATCTGAAGATGTCACACACATTTACACCGATCGGTCTAAGATCGTTATCCGAGGTGCTGTAGAACAGCCAGGGCATTATCCTTTTATTGAAGGGGTTACACTCGGAGATGCATTGCTCCAAGCCAAAGGGATGAAGTTAAATGCGTACCGAGAGCAAATCGACATTCGCAGGGTAACGATAGGAAAAAACCCCATTCTTCTTCGTATTTCCCTGAATAAACCGGATGCCCTGCAAACTTCACTTCAACCTGGAGATGTGATTCTAGTGCATGACAATGCCGAATTATTCAAAAGCATCACACTGACAGGGAAAGTCAAAAAACCTGGTAATTACCCCTATCTGCAAGACATGACTCTCGGCAATGCTTTGCTTTTGGCAAATGGATTGGAGCAACAAGCCTATCAAGAACGGATTTATATTCGGAGGATTTCCGATAAAGGTCATCAACTGGTGAAAGTCCTTTTGAATACTCCTGGAGCGTTGGACACACTTCTGCAACCTGGGGATACCATTTTAGTACATGACAATAATAATTTCTTTAAAAGTATCACTATACATGGAGAAGTCAATCAACCAGGAATTTATCCATATTTTGAAAACATGACCGTAGAAGACGTGCTGTTCCTGGCAAAAGGACTGGGGCTGAAAGCAGACAGGACAAAAGTGAATATTCAGCGAATCGTGCCGGGTCAGGAAGAGCATCAATCCATGAAGATTCTCCTGGACGTCAAAGGCTCGCAAACCCTTTTGCAGCCAGACGATGAAATTATCGTGTTCAATAAGAAAAAATCAGGAAAAAATATCACAATTCTTGGAGAAGTCAGGGCACCTGGAAATTTTCATTATTCCCAGGGAATGACCATAGAAGATGCTCTTCTGCTGGCTAATGGTTTAACCTCAAAAGCTTTTCGGGAAAAGCTCGATATCCAAAGACAAAGAGATGATGGCAAAAGAGAATTAATTGAAGTACCACTAACTCGTGGAACTTCTTCTTTTGTACTTGAGCCAGAAGATATCGTGATGGTTCACTCTGTCGATTTGATAGCAGCACGTAACATCACTATCCAAGGCATCAACATTCAACGTCCAGGCAGCTATCCTTTTATTGAGGGCATGACTATTAAAAGTTTAATTTTTCGAGCAGGAGGATTGACCAATAAAGCAATTGATCCCACTGTCACTGTCAAACGTTGGGAAAGAAATGGTAACCAATTACAACGCAAAACCATTGTTCTCCAAATTGACCCTGAAAATCATGAAACGACTCCATCGTTTCTTCTCCAAGAAGACGACCTGGTCATCTTGAGACAATTACAAGAGTACAATCAACCGCTGCGAGTCACAATTAGTGGAGAAGTGCTTTATCCTGGCACTTACGAATTTACGAAAGGAGCCCACCTGAGTGATTTAATTCATCGTGCCAATGGATTCACTAAAAATGCATTTTTATCAGGGGCGATCCTTACCCGTAAAATCCTTAAAGAAAAAGAAGATGCCGTCGATGATCGAATCAATAAAGATACGAGACGCTCGTTGCTGCAAACAACAGTGGAAGCACCAACCAGCATCGTAGACCCGAACGCTCAGTTAACAGCAGCTTACGCAGCTCGTCAAACACTGGAAGAAGAACGTCAAATCAAGCAGGGAAAAGCATCTGATTCAGGAGAAGTGGCATCGGAACAGGTAGCGGCTCAACAAACCCAACTGACTCAAACAGAAAGCCAAAGAATTGTGGAATTGCAAGAACAGGCAAAAATCAAAGAGACCAATATTGGACGTTTGATTATCAGGTTAATGCCTCTACAGCAATTTAAAGGGAGTGTTGACGACATTGAATTGATGGATGGAGATACATTAACCATTCCCCCTAAACTAAATTCTGTCTTAGTCAAAGGAGAAACATATGGAGAGGCTTCTTTACTGCTAAAAGAACAAGCAACTGCTTATTACTACCTTAGTATTCTGGGAGGTCCGCGCCAATTAGCATCTCTGGAAGAAACCTATATTCTCAAAGGAGATGGAACCATTGTACAAAGTAACCTGGACCAATATGTTGTGGAAGCAGGAGACACGATCATTGTTCCTCCGGAGCTAACCCCAGAGCCAAACACACTCAAAACAACACAAGCAATTGCTGATATTGTCTTCAAAACACTGACCACCCTTGCCTTACTTGTAACAATACTATAACCCCTAAAATTGAATAATGATAAATTTATATAAATCTTTTTTTCTAGCCCTATTGAGTGCTTTCCTGATACCCTCTGCGTTGTCATTTGCTGCTGAAATTCCACAACTGGGCAAAAAAGGAATTTCTTCCTTCCAACTGGGACCAGTCCATTATCTGGAAGAAGTCGGTATCTTTGAACAACGTCCTGTGGCTTATGTATTACGACGAGGGCAACTGGAAACTGCATTTAAATTCCAAACAGTCAATGATTCATTAGATCTTTTTAATGCCAAACACGGTTTAGATGAAGATTCGAACGTAGAGGATCTGGATTTTTCAGGACGAGTTGGAGATTACGCAGGAAAACAGGTTTCCTTCAATTTTGGTTTGACCAATGACATTTCCTTGTTAAGCCAGATTCAGCAGATTGACTTGGAATATGGCATCAGCACCATTACCATTGATCAACTTACGATTGGTGGACGCTACCAGATCGTCAAGGAAGATGACTTACCTCAAATTTCCATGGAATTCAAATTTCATCACATGCGAGGAAGTGGTTTTGAAAAAGAGTTTTCTCAAATTCATTTGGAAGATGTTTCTGGCCTTCTACAAAACGATAATGTCGAAATCGACAGTTTGACCTTGAATCTGGAAAGTCCAGAAAAAATGAAATTTGGAGGTTTGAAGACAGAGCAATGGCAATTGCGGGCCATTCTGAGCAAACGCCTAACAGAAGGATGGTACGGTCATTTATTGATTGGACATGAGCGGGCTCATATCTCCTCAGAAGTCCGTTTTTCTTTACCAGGTTTTGAGCCATTTGAAGAATTCAATACACGGGATCAGCAAGCCTTACGGTTTGGGGCAGGAGTCGATTGGAAAATTGCAGAACGGTGGTTACTGGATGTCTTTGTGGAGGGAACAAGAAAAGTGGATCGTGTGCCCAGAGTTCCTGAAGATGATCGGAGTACTGACCGTAGAGCACCAGAAGACAATCGAGTGGCTCGCACCGATTTATTTTACTATTATTCTCCTGATTTGATTTTCAGTGTCTCTGCTCATTACTATCATCAATTTTTTACTGGAGAAATCCCTTTCCTGCTCAATGACAAAACCTTTGAGGTCTTTGATAAGCCCTATGGTTATGTTGGACTGGGAGTGCTTTATAAAGTGGATTATGGGGCCATTTCTTCCTATCCCTTTTTCGTTGCTCCATCTTCAGAAAAACGATGATCTTTGAGCTTGGTCCGCAAAAAGCGAAAAATGAAAGTGGTACTCTCCTCTTTTACCAGCCCCCAAAGCTCCTTACTCTACAGATATATTAGTTCTTGAAAGCACCTATGGAGACAGGATACATGAGGGACGAAAAAATCGTAAGCAATCCTTAAAAAGCCTGATAGAGCATTGTTTTGAAAACAGGGGAACCCTAATCATTCCAGCCTTTAGTATTGGACGAACCCAGGAATTGTTGTACGAGCTGGGAGACATTATTCATCATGCTGAAGGGAAAAATGCAGCAACAGGTATCAGCAGATACTCCGCTCATGTAGACCAGAAAAATTTACTCAGCTTTGTCCGTAGCATGAGAATCCCTCCGCAAGAAATCCGTCTTGTTCACGGAGATAAGGACGCCAAACTAGCTTTGAAAACAAAATTAGAACAGTTATACCCCCAAATAGCTGTTACGATTCCCTGACGATAATACAATCGAATTTTCATCTTCAAAAGAAGATTTTATAAATTGATGATTGACCAATTAAAAACAATACTCACTCTGCCTCCACACCGGGTCGCCAGAAAAATCTCTAATCTGATAGAAAAAAAAGTCATTCGATACAAAGACAGGATTCGAGATCATTTGTTTTCCACATACACTGCCTCACCTCCTTGCTGTCCCCTCCCCCTGCTTTCCTATTTACCTCAGATTCCGATCAAGAAATTACTACCCTTTCAAGCAACGATCCATGCATTATCCCAGCATTATTTGCAGCATCAATTTGATCTGTTGGGTTCCGGTTGGAAACAAGTGAAACATGGGATGTCCTGTGATGGATTGGAAGGTTACTGTTATCAGATGGGAGGTTCAATAAAAAGCGATTCAGCAGGAAAATGGCTGGAAGGCCGAATCAATGCTGGCAATTTGGAAGAATCTCAACGTATTTGGAGTCTGATTGATGCTGAGTATACTCCTATCGATTGGCACCTCGACTTCAAATCGGGATATCGTTGGGAAGAGGGGACATGGTATTTAGACATTCGGTATGCTCAAAGACCTGGAGTTGATATTAAAGTTCCCTGGGAATTAGCGAGAATGCAACATCTACCAATGCTTGCCTGGGCCTACGCATTGTCAATTCATGCAACAGAAGGATTTGCTCGACCAGAAAAATATATTCAGGAATTTCGTAATCAGATACTGGATTTTATCGCAACCAATCCACCTCGTTTTGGAGTGAACTGGTCGTGTACGATGGATGTTGGTATTCGAGTCGTCAACTGGTTGATCAGCTATGACTTGTTTCGTGCTTATCATGCAGAGTTGGACCATGCATTTCTTGAGGTTTTCCAAAGATCTATTTATGAGCATGGAAAACATTGTATTGAAAATCTGGAATATTCCCCTAGTTTTCGATCCAATCATTACTTGTCTGATATTGCGGGATTGCTTTTTGCTGCTGCGTATTTACCAAGTTCTGAAGAAATTGACAGCTGGTTGTCTTTTGCCATTCAAGAGTTACTTTCTGAAATGGAATACCAATTCAATCCAGATGGCAGTAATTTTGAAGCATCAACCAGCTACCACCGTCTTTCCACAGAAATCATGCTGTATTCTGCTGGACTATGCCTCATTCTCCCCAAAACAAAACGTGATAATTTAGATCAATTTCGTGAAGCATCTATCCTTTCTCGTCTCAAACCAATCCATGAGCAAGAATATGATCCCAGTTCCTCTGAATTCTTCCCTGCATGGTTTTGGGAGCGTCTGGAAAAAGCCGCTGAATTCACCATGCTAATCAACAAGCCGACCCATGAAATTCCACAAATAGGAGACAATGATAGTGGACGTTTTTTAAAAATATGGCCTATCTACACCCCAAGGAGCGTCTCAGAAACAACCACCATGTATGCAAACCTGACTGCTACTTCTAAATCATGTTCTGAACAAATCTATTGGGATGAAAATGGTTTGAATCACACTCACCTGACAGGATTTGCTGGAATTTTATTTGACCGTAGCGATCTATTGAACACCTCTCCAGAAGACACACCCGAATTGAGTTTAGCCAAATTATGGTTCCACCAAAAAACAATACTTTCCTATCATCGACACCCTTCTTCTCCCACCCCCATTGCAATTGGAAAGACTGTGGAGAGTGATCACTCCTTGAAAAGATGGATTGAGCTTCTGGAAAAGCAGTACCATGATCCACTTGTCTCTATTTTCGGACCTTCTCAATCGGGCCCTCCATTAACAACAAACTTGCAAACTATTATATTTCCCGACTTTGGTCTGTATTTGTATCGCTCCTCCAGGATCTATCTTGCCATACGCTGCGGTAGTGTTGGACAAAATGGAAATGGAGGACATGCTCACAATGATCAATTGAGTATCGAACTCAACATAGATGGCCAAGACCTTATTCAAGATCCGGGAACTTACCTGTACACACCACTCATCGAACAACGAAATTTATTTCGTTCTACGGCTGCCCATTTTACCCCAAGAATGGCAGGCAAAGAACAAAACAACTGGCTCCCTGGAAAATTTGGTTTGTTTCATCTCAAAGATCAAACCCAAGCAACCTGTGTTCTCTTCAACACTGATGGTTTTGTCGGCAGACACATTGGATTTGGCGAAACTATCTGGCGTATTGTTTGGATTCAAGCCACTCAAGTCCAAGTGATAGACTTTGGTAACAATATTCTTTGTGAGAGAACAAAATTATATTCGAATGGTTACGGCCGAAAGGGGAAAAACGCTTGAGCGAAAGTTAGTCACAAACAACAAATGCCATTGAATTTTAATATTCAAAAAGCTACACTACACAAAAACATTTATTGATCAATTTTTTTGAACAAAGGTAACCATGCTGGCTCCCCAGGAAACCCCTGTAATTTATCCTGAAAGTGATGGAAAACCGATGGCTGAAACTGATGTACACCGCAATCTTCTGTTGAGGATGGTAGATTTATTGCAAAATGCCTTTCCCAATGCTTATGCTTCTGGAAATATCTGTCTTTACTACGAACCAGGCAATCCCAAAAAAATGATCTCTCCCGATGCTTTGTTATGTTGCTCTCAGTCGAAAGGGGAAAAACGTGTCTATCTGGCTTGGGAAGCAAACCATCAATTGGACCTGGTCATGGAGTTTAGCTCCTTCAGTACTCGCCGAGTGGATCATTATAAGAAAAAACAAATTTACGAAAAAATTCTCAAAGTCCCTTACTACATCATCTTCGATCCTCATGCGATCTATCTCAATGTTTATGCCCTGGTTGAAGGAAACTACCAACCACAAGAGGCCAATGAACAGGGATACTGGTTGCTGGAAACACTAAAGATTCAGGTGGGAATTGAAAATTCCAATACGTTGCGGTTGTTTGATATGGCTGGAAATCTCATTCCAACTACGACAGAAAAAGAAGCACAAAGAGCAGAAAAAGAAGCACAAAGAGCAGAAAAACTAGAAAAACAACTTCAGCAAACTACTAAACAAGCAGAAAAAGACAAACAAGCACTCCTGGAAGAAATCGAAACCCTTCGTCAACAATTACAGGAAAAAAGATAAACTGCTAGCCCTGCTGAACCTAGTGTTGGCTCTAAAGGTTGAGTTTTTTAAAAAATTTTTCTGGGATCATTCTGATAGCCAACATGATAAATTGCCAAAACCATTTGGTATAAAGAACATTTTGAGATTTTTGTTGGGCATGGAAAATATCTTTAGCCACCTCTGCTGGCTGCGCTGTTACTTTCTGAGGCAAATCCATATGGCCTGTCATTTTTGTATCAACAAACCCTGGCTTGACGGTCAAAACATGGACATTGGAAGCATGCAAGCGATTTCTTAAACCAGAAAGATAGGTGGCCAAAGCGGCTTTAGCACTGCCATACAAATAATTGCTCTGTCGCCCTCGATCTC
>JANQHV010000398.1 GCA_028282505.1 SAR324 cluster bacterium
ACAAAGGCTCTCTGGAACGATTGATTTCTGATCCTATCCAAAATTGTTTGCCATTCTGATGGAAGGTAAAACTTTCTAATTGGGAACGGTTCACATTTCCCCATATCGGTAACCGAATTGGCTGGGTGGTTTCAGAAGACATTGGCCATTGAATCCGGAAAAAATACATGTAACTCATCAAAACAAACCATTGGCCATCCGGATAAAAATCTCCTCCTGTGATCCATCCACTTGCGGGAGGATCATATTTGGTCAAATATTTGGAAAGTGGCAAAGTACCAGCAAATTGCAAGGGAATATTTTTGCGAGACGATTGAAACAGGGATAAATCAGCCTTGTAGAACCTTGGATTGGTAGGTTTTGCAGGATCTCGTTTTTCTTTCGTAACAATGAGAATAATTGGTTTTTTGGGGTGAACTAACAATGCTTCGGCATTGTATTTACCATCAGGATAGCGCAGTGAAAATTTTTTACGATATATGGTTCTACCCTGAGTGGTTTCCTCAAATTGGAGAGGTAAGGGAATCATAAAAATTCGAATTTTTCTCCGACTGCTTTGATTGCTGCCAATATCGCCAATATAAAGACACTCTCCTGAGTTGTCCACACATGCTCCACAGGCAAGATCTTCCCAATCTTTATTAGAATCTCGCACCAAATGGTAACTTTCTTTCAATTCAGCTTCCAGCGAAATAACGTATAAGATTGCTCCACCGCCTCCATCATTAATAGCCCATAAATGGTCTGGAGTTGTACGACAATGGGCCAGACCACTGAGTTCTCTCAATTCCCAGGGCAAAATCCCAGTAGCTCTCCCAACCAGGGTTTCGACATACTTTCTTTCAATACTCCAGGCAGAAAACGAACATAAGAACAGTAGCCCACTTCCAAAACATAATTTCAGTAATTGATGCATCATGGCTTCATTTCCCTTTATTTTGAGAAATAGAACGAACTTTCCCATACCCTGATTCTTGCAACAACTCTTCAATCATGGGTTTATACAATTCCCAAACTTCTTGTCCTAATTTTGTCAATAAGTAGCCTTTACCGTCACACTGTACACATTTTCTGGTATCATTTGCTAATAAAGTGCCATATTGATTGAAGCCAGCATGAAACCCACTGCCTTTGCATGCAGAACAGGGTTCTTTTAAATCTGCAATTATCATCTTCGTCCTTCATGTTTTTAATGGGCTATCTACTTAAAGAGAGACAGTTAATAAAATCAATGCCTTACCGAATCCCTTCCGAATTTCCCTTGCTAAGGGGAGGAGACAGTTTCCTTTCTCGTTTTTAAGAAGGGACCAGGAAAAGTTTTGTCCTGGATTAAGTTTATAGCCTTTCAATGACACAAACGGTCATACAAATGGCGGATAAATACCGTATTATCCAATTCCAGATAATAAAAGTTTCCCCCCATACGCGAGAAAGATTTGCAAAAACGTAAATAATAGGCAGGATGATTTTTCGGGGGTTCGCCTTGAGTCCAATCCCAGGTACCAGGTTGGATATCATTGACAACAATCTGATAGTTTTCAAGAGGACGATTTTCTTGTAAAGCCAGATTGCGTGCCATGGCAATAGCTTTTTCAAATGTCATGGGTGCCATTACCGCAGATCCAATCGAGAGGAAAACGCCTCCTTCTAACTGGGAAACAGAATGAGCAAATGTCAGAAAATCCTGTAAGGCTCCTTGTCCAATGGCAGCCCCATTGTTAATGGGGTGGCTATAGATGATATCGGCGCCAATGCCAGGGCAAACACTGAATGGAATTTTCAGACGATATGCCGCTTCTTGAATACTGTATTGTTTATAGGGATGCAGAACTTCTAAGATTCCCGGTTTGATTTGAAAACTTTCTAAAGTATGCAATAAGTTGGCTGTTGCGACAAATTCTCCAGAAAGTCTGGGTTGCTGTAAATTTTTTTCTAATTCCTCCCGGAGAAACTCTACCGAAGGAACAGGAAGCATATCTTCATGAATCATTTTTCCTACAGATGCCCCGTATCCCAGTCCTTGAGATGCTCCTATGATGATGGCAAGATTGAGAAAGAAACCCGTTTCTTCCCAAATGCCAAATTGTCCCTTTTTAATGTAGTGACGTACATCTTCTTCAGTCTTTCCTTGAAAAGCCATTTCCCAATCATGAATCGTTCCTGCTCCATTTGTCACTAATTGTTGGATATATCCCTCTTCCATGAGTTTAATCATGATAGGAGCCAATCCATTTTTAAACAAATGGGCGCCATAAGACAGAATAATGGGAGCACCTTTCTGCCTGGCCTGTTTTATTTGACTGATCAACTTATCCATGAATTCAGAGGCTTCTGGTGAAACCGGAGGCAATTTCGTGTCCAAATGGATCATACAGTTCAGATCGGATTTCGATTGACGTAAAGCCAACGGTTTGATCTGTAAACGGTTTCTATCGAATAGTGTGTGCATCGAACTCGCTGTCTAAAAGGGTGGAAAAAATGGAATGGATATTGTCTGATTACTGTACCTGAAGGTTTGAACTCTGCAAACATTTTTTACCTAAAATTCAGCAGAATCCAGTCGAAATTGATCAGTTTGGTCGTGTTTCAGCATTTATAGCAAAAGTGTCTTTGTCATGTTGATCGTTTTCCTGACCATTTGATACCACTTATGAATCAAAATTGTACATTAGGTGTCACTTCCCTGGGTGGGTTCCTCTAAAGAGAGATCTTAAGATTTCTCACCTTCGCTCCAACGCGAGCCTGGTCGAAATGATAATGTATCGTTTTAGCTATAGTGTTCCAGAAAATTATTTTCAAAATCCCCACACGCGGACTGCCCTTACTCCCTTTGAAAAAAAGGGGAACTCTAAAAAAATAATTCTCTGAAATACTATAGTAATTTAGTATGATATTTCAGTATAATAGTCAGGAAAAAATTAGAGCTGGTCACAAATTGTGACCAGCTCCAGGTTCGGATATGTTGATACGAAGTTGCGTTTAAAAGTATACAATATGTCATCCTGACGGTACGCCGAAGCGGCTTGTCGAAGGATCTCTTTGAAATGATTGAGATTCTTCGCAA
>JANQHV010000400.1 GCA_028282505.1 SAR324 cluster bacterium
TTGCGAAGAATCTCAATCATTTCAAAGAGATCCTTCGACAAGCCGCTTCGGCGTACCGTCAGGATGACATATTGTATACTTTTAAACGCAACTTCGTATAAGGAAGAGGAAGGATAACAATATGCTGAAATTTCTGGTTGGTTCTAAAGTACGGCTTTTGTTTGACATTGTGAATGATGGCACCATGCACGGCTTCAAACGAGGAGAGAATCTCCAGTGGCAGGGGGATATCGGATACGTTCGAAAAATTGGGATGTTTTTGGATCAATACGTTTACGATGTACATTTCACAAATTCAGAACGGATCGTGGGTTGCCGGGAAAAAGAAATCATTGATGGTGATCTTCTCTGGAATCCACCCAAGTTCAGAAAACATCAAAGCATCTATGCGGTTCACAGTCTGGGTAGTCAGGGGAAATGCCTGGTTGCTAAAAATACAAGAGGCGTTGTTCAGGCGGTTATGTATCGAGAACCTTGGGGCTACGTCTATGAAGTTTCCTTTGATCAGACTCAGTCTCCCAAATATCTTCTCAAATCGACCCAAATTGAAGCGATTCATTCTTCAACAGGAGTAAATAATGTTAATTAGAGATTGGATTACGGATCTGAATATTGTGCAGCATGCTATCAAAAATTGGAATCCTACCGAGACATATGCCATCAAAATACGTGAAATGGTGCATGATTTCGTAAAGGAAGCAGAAAGCCGGGTGACTCTACTGGAAAGACGCCAGGACAATCAGCATAATCAAGTCCTGCAACTGGAGATGGCGGTTTTTTATACCAAAGATGCTGTTTGTGTGACCAACAGTGATCACAACATCCGACTGGTTAACCCGGCGTTCGAAACCATGACCGGCTATTGTGGTAAAGACATTGTCGGGAAATCGATCAGTCAGTTGTGGAAGCGAGAAAACTCTGATGTGGAAGCGATGTTGTCCTGCTTGGACCGGGGAAATGAATGGAGAGACTCTCTATATATCCAGCGAAAGGATAATCAGTGTTTAATTACTGAGGTTACGGCGGTTCCTTTAATCAATGCAAACGGAACAGTCAGCCATATTGTCTATACCATTCGCGATATCACCCAAAATTCTATTTTGGAAAACAAAATCAAGCAACAGAATCAACTGATGCAAACAATCCTGAACTCGGTTTCCAATATCATCATTGTGCTCAGTCCTGAAGGAACCATGCACTTGGACAATTTAGCAGCGAAAACTCTGATTTCCGACATGGGAAAGTCCGGTTATGCTTCCCTTTCTTCCATGCTATTGCAAGCAATTCAAGAGATGAAAACTAACGAATCGAAAGAAATCGAGATTCCTTTTGCTAATGGAGAGTCAGGATATTACTACATGCAGAGTGAAAAAATCCCCAAGTCATTCTTGAACATCGGTTCTGAAAAAGGATTTATGCACTTGGTGACATTGACTGATATTACCGGCATTAAACGCAAGAATCAGGAAATCATGATACAGGAAAAGGCGCTTGCCTGTTCCCGCATCCAAAAAAACCTGGAACAGCGGGAACTTTCCAATGGATTTGTTTATCGGGTCAAAGAGCCTTTGAACGTTATCGAAGCCGTGTGCCAAAGAATGGGTCAGCTTGCTGATTCCGGAGACATCGAAGGCTTGCAGAACAATATCCATTATCTCCATGAGTCCGTAGAACAGATGGGAAACGAACTGAACCGCTTTAAGAAGCTCAGTGGTCCTGTGAGAATCCGGGACGGGCAGTGCTCTTCCAGTGAGTTGCTGGAGGGACTGCGGATATTTTACCGCGAGCTTTGCCACCAAAATTCCTTGAAGTTTGAAATCATTCATCACTCAGAAACCATCTATCCGTTGCCATATGAAATGATGCAGATCCTCGTTTCGATTCTGGTGAACAATGCTCTGGAAAGTGCAAACAAAAACAGTTCGATCCCACATGTCAGAGTCATCTCTGAACAACAACCTCACCAGGCCGTATTGATCGTCGAAGACAGCGGAGCCGGTTTATCAGAACAGGACTACTACAAAATTTTTGAGCCTCTCAACGGTGATTCGCGAGCAGGACTGTCCCTGGCGCTATTGCATCAAATCATGGACCATGTGGATGGTAAAATAAATATCAGGCATTCTTCAGTGCTGGGTGGGGCAGCCTTTCTTCTCTGTTTTGAACAACAGGAACAATGAGAGATCTGAATGCCCATGCTTTGAAAGCGATGGAATCCGTCTCAGGATGTTTCAGCAAATTCCAGGATCCCCGACAGACCATTCTGGAAATACTGGAGATTCTCAATTTCAAACTGGATTACCGTCATGGGATTGTGACTTTGTTTGATCAGGATTCCGGTGAACTCCTGGTGGAAGTAGCCTATGGTCTCGATCAGGAAAAATCGAAAAATATCTGCTATCACCCTGGAGAAGGTTTGACAGGATTGGTCATGCAGAGTAAGTCTGCTTTGGTCATCCGGAAAATCAGCAATGATCCCCGTTTTCTCAACAAAAGTAACCTGTATCACCCCGATGATGCGTTTATTGGGATGCCTATTGAACTAAAAGGCCGTGTGATCGGTGTGCTCTCTTTCTCCCTGGATGCCAAGGAACGGGGATTGTTCGATGAACACAAAAAAATAGCCCAGATATTTGCCAATCTAATTGGAAGTTTGTTGGGTCGTCTAACAAAAGTAGGAAAAGAAGATATTATCTCTAAAAGGGTAAAAATTCAACCGAAGCTGAAACGCCACAAATCCCAGTCTCTTGTTGGTGCCAGTAAGGTTATGGAAGAAATCAAAGAAAGCATCCAACAGGTAGCACGCTGGAATTCGACTGTGTTGATACGGGGAGAATCAGGCACCGGAAAAGAATTGGTGGCCAAGGCCATTCATGCTCACAGTCCCAGAAGTGCGGGCCCTTTTGTGAAAATGAATTGTGCTGCCATCCCTGATACTTTGTTAGAAAGTGAATTATTTGGATATGAACCAGGGGCATTCACTGGAGCGGTTAAAAAAAGAACTGGACGCTTTGAACAGGCTCATTTAGGGACATTGTTTCTGGATGAAATCGGAGACACCTCTATGGCATTTCAGGCTAAACTGTTAAGAGTGCTTCAGGAAAAACAATTTGAACGCCTTGGTGGAGAAAAAACGATTTCCGTGAATGTAAGGATCGTCACAGCGACCAATGTCGATCTGGAACAGGCCATTGAGGAAAACAGATTTCGGGAAGATTTGTACTATCGTTTGAATGTGATGACAATTTTTTTACCTCCTTTGTGTGAACGAAAAGAAGATATTCCCTTTCTTGCTGAACATTTTCTGGACCAGCTCAGCGAGGAATGTGGCCACCCTCTTACCATTTCTCATGGAGCATTGGAATCATTGCAAGGGTGCAACTGGCCTGGTAATGTCCGCCAGTTGGCAAATTGTTTGGCCAGAGCAGCTATGGTGAGTAAGGGCTTTCATATTACAGAAAATGATATGCTCTGCCTCAGCAATCAATGTTCTAATAATATGAGGAAACTTCGGTCTGTCCATCCGATTCCTACGGCATTGGCTGTACCATCTGATGAGAAAAAGGATATTCTGGAAATTGGAAATGATCGGGAACGACTGATTACTGCACTGGAAAGAAGCGGGTGGGTTCAAGCAAAGGCCGCTAGAATTCTCAACATGACCCCGAGGCAAGTGGCCTATCGCATTAAAAAAATGAATATTCCGATGAAACAATTATAAACTCACGTTACGTGTATGAATCTTGCTAAAGGTGTCAGGCTTTTATAAAGGTCTTCCTCATTTCCTGACAGGGCACAAAGGCAGCAGGCACAAAGGCAGTAGTTCGTATCAATATATCTCTATTACGGCGTATCGTCCCAAAGTAAAAAACGAAATGATCTTCTCGATCAACAAGGAACGATATTTTTCCAAACATTGTAGTGGTCTAAGCCTTTTGTCGTATTGACCATCGACTTCTGCCTTCTGCCTCTGTCACTTCTGCCTGTTTGGAAGATGCGAAGAGCATCGTTGAAAGGATGAACTTATTGCAAAAACTGTTCACGTAACATTATTCATAAATTCAGGAGCCTTATGAAAGAGACACGACCGGTATTAACTTCTGATGAAGAACAAATCTATTTTCGTCAAATTCAACACTCCACGTTTGGGATGGAGGGACAACAGAAACTCAAGGGCGCCTGTGTTTTCATTTGTCGGACTGGCGGTTTGGGTGGCAGTATCGCCATGATGTTGGCACGAGCAGGAATTGGGAAATTGATCATTTCTCATGGTGGTTCCCTCGAAAAAGAAAACCTGAACCGTATGATGTTAACTTTTCCTGACCAATTGGGACAAGAACGATGTGAAGCGGCACGGGAAACCCTATTGAGAATTAACCCGAATCTTGAAGTCCAAATCACAGCTTATTTGGATCTGGACAATACTCCAGCTCTGGCAAAAGAGGCTGATCTTTTGGTGGATGCTTCACCCGTTTTTGAGGAACGCTATCTCATGAATCAGGAAGCGGTCAAACAGAAAAAAATCATGATTTCTGCGGCAATGTTTGGGATGGAAGGCTACGTGTCAACCATTATTCCAGGACAAACTCCCTGCCTGAAATGTTTGGCACCGAGCGAACCCGAATATTGGTCGGAACGGTGTTTTCCCGTGTTCAGCATGAGTTCGACTCTGGCAGCTTCTTTTGCGGCGATGGAAGTAGTCAAACACCTGGCTGATTTCGGAGAAACGTTGCAAAACAAAATGCTGAGGTATGATCTCTATTCTAATCGGATGCGATACTTGTCAATTAACCGTGACCCTACCTGTGACACTTGTTCAACATTATTTTAATCTTTAACTCATGGAGACTCTATGGCCATTATCTATATTCCAGAAATTCTACGAACTCATACTTATGAAATCCCAGCATTTGAAACATGGGATAATACCTTGATTGCAGCATTACATGAGCTGGTACAATCTTTTCCACAAATTCACAAATTCTTGTTCAAGACAGAGTCCGAATTACAGGAACATCTTCATATCTTTGTCAATCAAACCGATGTTCAGGGATTGAGTGGGCTCTCCACCGAATTGAGGGAGAACGATGAAGTGGATCTTGTTTTCGCAATAGCCGGAGGATAGGCAAGAGAGCAAGAAGGCATCTTGGGTTTTATATCCTGACTCATGGAGTTTTTGATAAGGAGTTTCCACTCTTTGGCCCAAGATTCTCTGAAATACTGAATAAGATACAGAGAGTGTGATCTCATCTCAAGATTCCCAGTCCAGAAATTTCCACTTTTCGCACTAATTCATCTACGGTTGTTTGTTCAAGAATTGTCCTTAATTTTGCTTTCATTTGATCCTGTTCATGCACTGGGCAGGGGTCCTCTTCTTTGCAATGACCTAAGCCCAGCATGCATCCCTCGAGAAGCTGGAGACCGTCGATAATTCTTACGATTTCCAGCAGGGTTAGTGAGGCTGCAGCACGTGTCAAGATGACTCCACCATAAGGACCACGGTGGGAAACCATAATATTATTGGCTGTTAACTGCTGAAGGATTTTTGTCAAAAAATGAAAGGGGATACTGAGTTCGTCTGAGATTTGTTTAATGGGAATGTACTGCTTGTCTTTTAAGGAGGCAAGATAGACAATTGCCCGAATTCCATAACTACATCTTTTTGAAAGCATAATAGTTCCTATAGTTCAAGTGTTAGTAAAAGGAATATTTGCTATTTAAGAATCACTTTTTTAGCATCGGTGAATTCTCTATCACAAATGTGGGCAATCGCTTGATTGAGAGAGGAAAGCCCTGAACTTCTTAGCATCAGGCATGGTTTTCCATATTTTTTACAATGTTTTTTAACGATAAAGAAAGCATTGTGACTGACACAATCGGTGGGACATACCACAACATCAACACGTCCCATCACCTGTCCCAATTCTTTTTCATGCCTCTCCAGGCCACCATCGTGATGCAAAAAAGCACCATTATGGTCTTCTACTAAAGAGCGGTAATGGGAAACGAGATTATAGCGACCACCAACATACAGAATACAATTTCCCTGAAGGTTGTATTGTTCTTTGTTGTGCCTACATCCATCGCAATCGGAAACAGTGAATTGTGTCAGAAACTGCTCAAGAAAATTATTTTCCTCTTCCAGTTCACGAACCGATTTTTCTAAATGTTCGTTGCGTGTTTTGAGTATTTCGAAACCCTGTTCTGTTTTTGCCAATTGGCATTCAAGGTAGACTTTTTCATTTTCTGTTTTTCTCAAAGCTTTCTCGACCAGTTCAAACTTCTGTTGGAGTCGTTGCATTTTCTCTTCTGATTCCAAAGTGGTAATCTGCTGACTCAGGACTTCAATTTTTGATTGTTGTTGCGCTACCATCTCACGAAGTTTTGTTATTTCACTGTTAGACTCAAGTCGTTGCTGCTTTCGGTGTTGTGCTTCTTTGCGCCAGTATTTGAGGTTTTCTTGCCATTCATCCGTTTGTTCTTCTAGATGACTGAGGCGTTGAAGATCAGCACGGTTAGAAGCTCCCAATAAATGGGACAGCATGTGGACATCTTCATAGACGATATGTACCAGAGATCCTTCTGCGTTCGGATGGGTCATGAGGGTCCAAAATGGACCTGGTATCTCTCCAGAAGCCAATGCTTGTTTCCAGGCAGCAAGAAGCTGATCCTGGGTGAGGTCTGCGTATTCTTGAATGAATCGCGCAAATTTTTTATTTAACATTTTATTCAAACGTTTGCAGAGAATGTGGCCCTCTTCTTTTGCATAATTCACCACAAAGACGTGTACTTCATAGTCCGAATATCCTTTAAGATCAAAACGGCACCGTCGCACTAATTTGCGTATTTCCTCAATAGTGAAACAGGTTCCAATGATTGAACAATGAAAGAGATGGGGCAATTCATGCAACCGTTTGCGCTGATTGTTGGCGGTCAGGATTAAATTGTTCATATGCATAAGTTACGTGATGGGCAACTTGAAAAGTTACACATGGTGTTAGATGCTATATCAATCGCTTGATTATTCCACTTGTTGAATGGCTGCTTTTGCAGCAGACATCGTGGTGAAGATTTAAGGATTCCCTTGAACGAGCCAGACCTGATGTTTTTTGGAATTTGGCTTGAATTCCATATCGTTGCCTGGGTCTTTTTCTTCTCCTTTGTGGATGAGAAAACCCAATTTCCCATAACCATTTTTCAAAGGGATCGTGACTTTTCTGCCAAATTGATCCTCTGCATCGAAAAGTAAAGGCTCTGTCCATTCAGTGGCAACTGCCGGATCAATGACGTTTTCTCCAGTATCCCAGAGATGCACCCCCCAATCTTCATAATCTTGATGAAAGCGATAATAATGAATAGTAACTGTTTTTTGTTTTTGAACTTTAGTGCTTGTGCTGCGTTGCTGTTTAGATGCGGCAGCCGCTGCCGTTTTGTTTGGTGCTTTTACTGCTTTTCTACGTGATGATGCATTCTTTTTTTCCACTGGTACCTCCTTGGATGATAGTCAATATCCCATTTCCCGTTTAATGAGACTTTTGGTTATTTCAATGACAGATAACAAATCGTTGGCCCGCATGCCTGCCTGGCATCGTGTGATATTATAACCACACCCCTGGTCATCCAGTAAAACCAACAGTGCTTTTTTGTGGGGCAGCTTTCCGGACCGGATGTCTTTCAAAACCATTTCCAGCATTTGTTCGGAAGACATTAACAGTCCATTATTATTATGCTCAAGTATGTCTACTACTTGTCCCATATCGTTTCCTTATTTTGAAGATTCATCGAAAGCGGAATGAGTCTATTGCTTTCGAAATAATATTACTTGGTTATGTTAAAAATAGTAAATTAAATCAAAAGTTGGGTTGAGCGATCAGAATACTGTCAAGCATTAGCCTCAACACACACTGTTTTGACTCGCAATCCAGACAATCAAAGTCTTCTGCACAAAGTTGCTGGTTTTTTAATAAACGAAACAATGTCTCTGCTTTCAATTCTAAACGGACTGATTCACTGTGATCAAATTTAACTGCCCGTTGAATTGATTGATGATGATTCAAGTGTCTTTTCTCGTTGATACATGTTCTCATTGGTTCTCCTCCACAGAATAGCCGCACTTCTTTGATTTTCCAGAATGATCAAATGAAGTTAGCATAATTGGACATGATCATATTTTTGGCCGATAAACACTTTTCATACATTTTATAGCAATGCTCTCTGAGCTGGTCGAAGAGAATACACTGGTTTTGCTTCGACAAGCTCAGCAAACAAAAAACTCAGCAAAGAATGGCCAAAAATATGATCATGTCCGAACAATTCGATTGATCAACAGCCCAAAGAACAATTATTCAGATAATCGTCTGGGTCGATAATAGCGACAATTTTTCCTTTATCCACCATCAAGTAATAATCAAAAAATTGGCTGACTTTTGAGGGATAAAACAGACGATACAAAAACAACATCTTAATTGTATGTTTGACTTTGTATAACTTCTGAACCAGTTCCCACTCTTCTTCGAAGGACACATGATTTCTCTTGGGAAGCAGCAGGCTTTCCCCACATCCAGAGAAACGCTGTTGAATTGCATAAAGTGATGGACGGGAACTCTCTTCCTGTTTCCATTTGCCCCATAATGGAAGCAATCCTACCATTGTTCCATGGACAGGATCGGGATGAATTACCAGACTTTTTATTGCAGAGTGATCTGACGCTAAAACCAATTCTGAATCCATGATGATTATCTCCATAAGTTGTTTGGTATTTACAGCGTTAATTATAATTGTTACGCGATCATTAATCATTTTGTATTATTATAGGAAAATAAATATTTCGTATATACGAAATATTTATTTTGTTAGAGCTAAAATGTCAATTAAAAAATTATATTTTTGGCAATTGAGATTGAACGAAGGATTCAATTAATAATCAGAAAGGAAAAGATACAAATATTCTCTTTTTCTATGCCAGGTCTCTACGGGCAAAGGAAAAAAAATCAAAGGTGTGTTTGTGAGGAGATTCTCCTGTTTTACGGATGCGAGCAACTCCCATCTTGTAGTTATAGTTGCCACTGATCCAATCAGGAACCCGTCCTGCTAAGGCGTTGGCGGGTTGATCAGTTCTCAGGAAATCCATATAGAGCACATTTTGTTTGATGGCTGGTGTAACGTGGGCGACTGCTTTCACCGAAGCCCTGGTCAATTCGATATGACCGTTTTTCAATAACTCGGAAAACTGAAAATCTTTCGCTTCTACCCCGAGCAATGTCGTTTTATGGCCAGGTACCCGGTCTGAATAGACTTCCACATAGTCACCACTTTCAATACCTCTGGTTTTGGCATCTGCTGGGTGAATTTCTACAATATTCTCTGGAAATCGCTGATGGAGGATAGCTTTTCGTTTGTCATCAAAACCGGATTGCCAACGTTCTTTCAGTCTTCCTGAGGTGAACCAGAGTTCATCGTCTTTGGGAGAGAGCCAGTGCCAATAATCAGAAAATAAATCCCATGGAGATTTCTGTAAATTGAGTTTGCCAGTTTGAGAGTTGAAGGCTGTTAGTTTTTTATTGAAGCGATTGGCTCCTGCTGGTCCGGTTTTAGGCAATACCCGGTTGACGTCATGCAATCGTTTGGTCCCTTCAAGACGACCATCATCATGCATGAGCACAGGACCCTGGATGCCTGTGGTGCCAAACTCATTCATTTTTTGGTGTAATGATTTCCCTTCTTGGCCAGCAGCCACTTTCACCATGTAGAAATCTTTACGGCTGCCTCGTGAGAATCGTGCTGCTTCTTCAGCCACCTCTGACGAGCTATGCCAATCAAATCCTGGAAAGCCCATGCGTTCAGCAATGTTCGCAACAATCCACCAGTCCGGTTTGGCTTGTCCAGGTGGATCATAAAATTTATTATAGAGCCGAAGTCGGCGTTCCCCATTGGCCCGCATGAACGATTCCTCCCCCCAGGTGGCAGCCGGAAAAATGAGGTCAGCAAACTGAGAACCAATTGGATCCACCAGATAAATGTCCTGATTGAAGACAACAGTTCCACCGGAATCAACTCGCTTTTTCAACGTTTCAATAACTTTGGTTTTATCGGTTGAAATCACTTGATTGGGATTACGAGTTACCAGTTCTTCAAATTTGTCTCGCAGTTGGTAACTACCACAACTGGATTGTAGCCAAGGCGTTCCGATGACGTAAGCCAAACGAGTGTGCCCTGAAATAAAATAGCGATCCACATCGAGAGATCGTCGCCGTCGTCCGGGTAGTTTTTCCGGAGACAGATTACGGGGATACTTGCCGCCTCGCACCATTCCTCGCTGGTGTCCTCCGGCACGTCCGATCATTTGACCGGGTCGTCCACCGGCCCCGACAATGATAGCCAAAGAAGCAATGGCATTGGTGTTTCCTGTGTTGTTGGACCAATAAAAACCCTTTTCAATCATGATGGAGGTTTTGGTGCGACGACCATCGGCTTTAGGCTTGGCCATCCATTCAGCAGCAGTTCTAATTTTTTTAGGATCAACTCCAGATAATTTGGAGGCATAATCCAAGTGAAATTCAGGTTGGTTGAGCAGCCAGTCTTTCCACTCCTGAAAACCTCTGGTCTGGAATTTTCCCCAGGTGGTCCGCCACTGCCAGGGAGTGTTGCGGGTTCCCTGACCAAATCCTGAAGAAGACCCCCATTGATTGTTAACCCACTGACGAATCCACTCCTGATCTTCCCACTGGTTTTCCACAATGATCCGGGCAATGGCGTTGACGACCAGCAGGTCGGTACCAGGAATCGGATCTAGCCACATGCCTCCATTGGCTTCAGCATAAGCGACTCCAGCGGTTTTGCGAGGCACCATCATGATGGTCTTTTGCCCTCGTTGAATGCCAGGCATGATCCATTGAGTGAACATGATATTTTTTGTTTCGTAAGGGTCGGTACCACAAATTAACAGCGTTTCGGCATCTCTCCAGTCTTCATAGGATGGGGCAAAATTGTCAAACCCGGCATCTCGGAATCCTGGTGTCGAAGTGACATCAGCTGGTGTATCATGCAAAGAAAAATTGGGGGTTTGTAAATGTAGAAAAGCAAACTTGGTGATGGCGTAAGTATTCTCAATATACTGATAAGAAAAGGTTTTCATGCCAAAGGCATGGGCTCCATGTTTCATCACAACATGCAGACCGACTTCTGCAGCGACATCCAGAGCAAAATTCCAACTGACAGGTGTTAACCTGCCATTAACCCTCAACAACGGTTCTTGTAAACGGTCTTTGGTGGGGCCATCTTCACGATAACATTTTTTTGCCAGTGTTCCTCCCAATGCCGAATAATCACCACCGACATTGACAACATCCGTATCTTGATCTGCTAAAATGAGTACGTGGTGGGGTTTTCCCCGATGTTGGACAACTGTATGTTTGTTGGGTGAAACCGATGGTCCTAAAGGTGCAACTGGGAAATCAACACCCAATGCATTGTCTTTCGCCGCAGGGCCTCCTTCTTTCGCAGTAGTTGGCCAGCGATACACTTTATACCCACAAGCCACAATACAGTAATCACAAGCCGTGGTAATAATCTCTGCCGATTTTGGGGGAAGAGGGACAGTTTCAATCTGCTTTTTTTCAGCGCTCATTGTTTCACTCCGGTATTCTTTCGTTCGTTCACTCTATATGGTGCCCATAAATCAGTCCCAGGACTCCGCCGGCAAAGATGTTACCGTCTTCCAGATCAAGAAGAATCTGGGGTAAACTTTCGGTAGCCATCCCAGTGATCATAATACCATGACGTGTCATATCAAAACTGCTCAAGTGTAGTGGGCAAGGGCCAAGAGAAGCATTTTCCGGTTTATAAGTTGCTGCCAGCGATCCTCCTCGATGCGTGCAAGTCAAATTAAAGGCAACAATATCTTGATCAGATCCAATTCCTCCGCCGGCAGGGCGTCCCAGCTTGACTAGAATATTGGAGGCATAAGGACCGGAATCAGGAAACTCAAAAACAATCGGTTGGTGTTCTTTGAGATCTTCCAAACGAGCGATGAATCGTCTAGGATATGTCCCCACTTTAGCCATCGCTTGTTGATTGCTGGTGGCAAACCCGCTGAAGGGAAGCATTACGGTTGAGACAGTCAATGCGGACGCAAACAAAAACTCACGTCGAGACACCATACAGGATGCATTTTGAAAGTTTTGTGTCATTTTTTTACTTTCTGATGAGAGATATCAACCAGTGGTTCCATGGGTGGCAAAGGAGGTTCTTCAATCAAAATAGGATCTCCGCTCAAAGCTAATAAAAATGTTTCCAGAGCTTCTTTCTCTATCTCATTCAATCCCAGAGGTTTCAAGAGAGGCGTTTTGCTGTGGGAAAATTCATTGGAGCCTCCCCCTTCGTTATAAAAATCAATGACTTCACTCAAGGTATAAAATGTGCCGTTGTGCATATAGGGAGCTGTATACTTTGTGTAACGCAGGGATGGTGTGCGGAATTTGCCCTTATCTTCATGCTGTTTGGTGCGGAAATACAGCCCCAGATCATCTTTGGTGTTTCGGTAGATTGCCTCCGTCACTCCTTTGGAATATAACTCATACCTGAAGGTAATTTGAGCCATACCATCTTCTTCCCAAATGTCTGCGGGAGGCACTCCCAGGTTGTAGTATTTTTGATCAGAGAGCAATGCGCCATTATGGCATTGAATACAACCGGCTTTTCCCGCAAACAAGGCCAATCCTTGCTGCTGTTGCTGAGTTAAGGCATGATTCTCACCCCGCATGTATCGATCAAAGGGAGTGTCTGTTTGGACAATTGTTCTTTCAAAGGCGGCAATGGCTTTCCAGGCATTATTGAGAGATGGCCAAATGTCCCCAAAAACGTCTCGGAAACGTTTTCGGTATTCAGGGATGAAGGCCAGCCGGGCTTCCATCTGATCACTTTCTCCATTGCCGGCCACGGCCCCTTTTTGCGCAGCCGGTGCTTGTTTTTCCAGCGACGAAACAGCGCCTTCCCAGAACAATTCGGCATAATAAGCGGCATTGACAATAGTCTGGCTGTTGCGCCAATGCACAGTCCCAGGATATCCCAAAGAGACCGAATCACGAAAAGACCATCCCATTTTTGGCAGATGACAGGAAACGCAAGACATGCTTCCATCCCCAGAAATACGGGAATCAAAAAATAACATCTTGCCGAGTTCTACTTTTTCTGGTGTCTGGGGATTATCCAGAGGAATTGGTGGTTTCTCCAGTGGTGCTAGTGCCTCTGGTCGAAAATCATCAGCAAACACCAGAGTCATTTGTAAGTATGCCAGTAATAGGCAGAAGACAATATATTTCATCAGTTGAGTACCTCTCGCCAGTTTTCAA
This sequence comes from SAR324 cluster bacterium, assembly GCA_028282505.1. Lineage (GTDB taxonomy): Bacteria > SAR324 > SAR324 > SAR324 > NAC60-12. The sequence goes on from JANQHV010000400.1 coordinate 13,350, forward strand.
TCAAGGGATATTCTTGCACATTGGGTTTTTCAGCAACAAATTTCTTCCCAGTTAATGGATCTCCTGATAAGGACTTTAAAAATTCCACCAGATCGGCTTTCTCCTCTTTGGTGAGATGCAAAGGCTTGAGCTGATTATCCTTATTCTTATCGCTCCCGCCTCCTTGATTGTAAAATTCCACAACTTCTTCCAAAGTTTGGAAAATTCCATTGTGCATGTAAGGAGCCGTATAAACTAGTTCGCGCAGGGTAGGGGTTATGAAAGAGCCAACATCTTTTTTATCCGCACGATGTGTCCGAACATGAGCGCCCACATCACGACGCAAAGCCATTGGATTGGCAATTCCCATGAATTTGGTGAAGGTGACATAGGTGAGATGACGTACAGGATCTGTAAAAATTTCCGGGTTTTCTGGAATACCAAGGTTATGAGGACGGTCATCTGTAAATCTGGGGCCTGTATGACAACTGTTGCAACCAGCATTACCTTCAAATAAAACTTGTCCTCGTCGTGCCGCAACAGAAAGGGTTCCTTTGTCAATCGGGGCATTTTGACTGACTAAGGTTTTTAAATATTCTGGAATGGCTTTTCGTACTCCGCCATTTGATGGTTCTCCAAGGCCAGCAGCTTGAAACATCTTTACGTATTCAGGAATTTGCTTCAATCGTTCCTGCATCAACCTCATGTCCATGTTCATTAACCAGCTCTCAGTCAGCATCTCACGTGTGACATCATTCAGATTAGTACCCAGACGGCCATCATGCATCCAGGCTTCTCGGTAAACCGTATTGATCAGTGTTGGTGAATTCCTGAATCCTTTCATTCCTGTGTAAGCTTTGGAGAGGGCAAGCCCGTCTGAAAACCCATGTTGGGGTTGGTGGCAGGTAGCGCACGATAGTTCTGCATCTCCAGACAGACGTGGATCAAAGAAGAGTTGTTTGCCCAGCTCTGCCATTGCTTGATTGACTGGTTGGGGAGGCGGCAGTTTAAAAGATTTGACGGTAACACAGCTGGATAATCCTGTGATCACTAGCAAAACAGACCAGAGAATAAAACGAATTTTAGGAAAAGAAATATTCATGTTGGTATCTATTTATTTTGCATTTTGTATCTGCATATTTTAATAATTTGCATGTAAATAATTTTTTGATTTGTGTTTACCAATTATCTTTTACTATATCAAGTTCAAAACACCAATTTCCATTTATTCAAATCAAGGTTTGTTGCTATGCCCCAAGATATTTTTCGATTCTGTTGTTTAAATTTGCTTTTCATCATCCTCGGATTTGGTTTTGGAGAAGTGTCTGCTGAAACTCCACCAAAAAATTCGACTGAGTCTATTAAAGTGGATCAACTCATTGATGTGGATACCACCGATCCTTTGGAACTATTCAGGTTTTCTCCTGATTATGTTGAATTGGAGCCAGGAGGCTCGATCCAATTTCTCAATTCTTTGGGGAAACATACCGTTGTTTCTATTGACAGCATGATGCCTGAAGGTGCAGAACCTTTTGAGATTTCCCACCAGAAGGTTGCGGAAGTCAAATTTGATAAACCTGGTGTGTATGGTATCCGCTGCCGGGTCCATGTTCGTTATGGAATGGTGATGCTGGTTAAAGTAGGAGATGAGTTACCAAATCTGGAAAAAGCTAAAAAAGCCAGAGTCGGCAAGAGAGCCAATAAAAAGTTTAAAGATTTGTTCAAGCAGTTGGAAGCTGATAAAAAATAAAGTTTTTATATTTACTTTACTTTTGAAAACGCATCATGTAATAAAATTTATTTCTATATACGAAAATTATTTTTTGTATAAACTAAATAAATAAGGAGTGAAATGAATTTGTTCAAAAAAAAGATGATGCTGAAATCAGCAATTGGTTTTTCTATCGTGTTAACGATCTTTTGTGCACAGGTTTTTGCGAGTTCCGTAACTTCAAAAGAGATTGTGCAGACTTATGCTGACATCGCCCATGCAATGTATGAAGATTCACTGTTGGCAGGACAGGAATTGTCCAAGAAAATCAACCAGTTTTTAGCAAATCCGACAGAAAGAAATCTGCAACAGGCTAAAATCGCCTGGTTAGCGTCCAGAGTGCCTTATCAGCAAACCGAGGTTTATCGCTTTGGTAATGTGATTGTCGATGATTGGGAGGGTAAAGTGAACGCCTGGCCTTTGGATGAAGGTCTCATCGATTATGTGGACGCATCCTATGGTATGGACTCGGAAGAGAATCCATTGTATACCGCCAATGTGATTGCTAACAAAAGTTTAATGATCAAGGGTAAGCAAGTGGATGCCAGTCAGATTACCAAAGAACTCTTACAGGATACCCTGCATGAAGGTTCTGGAGTAGAAGCGAATGTAGCCATCGGTTATCATGCTATTGAGTTTTTACTGTGGGGACAAGACCTTAATGGAACCAAGGCAGGTGCTGGAAATCGACCTGCTACGGATTATGATCTAAAAAACTGCACGCATGGAAACTGTGACCGTCGTGCCCAGTATTTGAAAGTAGTCACTGAGATTTTAGTGGAAGACCTGGAGGAAATGGTAGCTAACTGGACAGCAGAGGGAGCGGCCCGACAGGTCCTCCTGAAAAATCCCGACCAAGGCATCGAAACCATTGTCAAGGGCATTGGTAGTTTGTCGTATGGTGAATTAGCCGGTGAGCGCATGAAATTAGGATTGATGTTGCACGATCCTGAAGAAGAGCATGATTGTTTTGCAGACAATACTCACAATTCACATTATTACAATGTTGTCGGAATCATGAATGTCTACAATGCCTCATATACTCGTACCGATGGGAGTGTGGTTTCAGGACCCAGCTTGGCCATGATGGCAAAGAGCAAGAATCCAGCAGTGTATCAAGAAATGAACCAGAAGCTCATGGCATCCTTTGATGCGGCCTCAGTCATGAAGCGGATTGCAGAATCAGGGAAAGCCTACGATCAGATGCTGGCGGAAGGTGATAAAAGCGGTAATCAAGTGCTGGACAATTTGGTGGATGCTTTGAAAGATCAAACCAGAACGCTTAAAAAACTTGTTGCTTCCCTGGACCTCAAATCTATTGCCTTTGAGGGATCGGATAGCCTTGATAACCCAAGTGCCGTGAAATAATTACTGGAGAAACACTTCCAAAATAATATGCGTTACTTTCTGATTTTTGTTTTTTTAATTGCTATTGTTTCTATTTTTACAGGTTCTGTTGATGCGGTTTCCACAGCTGTGTTGTCAACCGATTTTAGTCAACCAGAACCTGGTGAAGATCACCCCGGAGGAGCTGCGACTACTTTTCAAGCATTAGATCAAAATGCATTTTCCCACAGTTCGGGTAACATGGATTTTGAGAGGAAACTGGATTTCAGGATTGGCCAGGCTTTGTTCAATCGCCTGTGGGTTTCTTCTCCAGCTTCCACTCAATCCGCAGACGGATTGGGCCCTTTGTTCAATGCTCGTTCCTGTCAACGATGTCACCTGAAAAATGGTCGGGGACATCCGCCGCGCGCTAATTGGCCAAAGGATTCGGCAGTTTCTATGTTTTTGCGTCTGAGCATTCCTCCACAAAATGAAAAACAGGAACAATTATTAGCAGAACATCGATTGAACGTGATTCCTGATCCAACTTATGGTCGGCAGCTGCAGGATCTGGCGATTCAAGGACACAAAATTGAAGGCCGGATGCACATTGAGTATCAGGAATTTCCCGTCAAACTTGCGGGGGGAGAGGTGGTTTCTCTCCGTAAGCCAACCTATTCGGTTACAGATTGGGAGTACGGACCACCTCATCCCGAACTATTGATTTCACCAAGAGTGGCACCTCCGATGATCGGTTTGGGACTATTGGAGGCTATTTCCGTTAAAGATATTTTGGCCAATGCTGATCCCGATGATCAAAATGGTGATGGGATTTCTGGCCGTCCCAATTGGGTTTGGGGTATTGCTGAACAAAAATTGGTGTTGGGACGCTTTGGTTGGAAAGCCGGACATCCCAACTTGCATCAACAGGAAGCTGGAGCCTTTAGAGGTGACATTGGGATTTCTTCCGCTCTTTTTCCTGAAGGACATGGCGATTGTTCAGAACGTCAAGTTGAATGTCTGAAGGCACCTAGTGGAAACTCTCCCCAATATGAAAACGTTGAAGCGCCTTCTAAGGTCATGAGGTTGGTCACTTTTTTTTCGAGGAACGTAGCCGTACCTGCTCGGAAAAATGCAGGAAAAGCAGAAGTTCTTCAGGGAAAAAAAGTATTTCATCAAGCGGGATGTCCTGCCTGCCATGTTCCCAAGTATGTCACCAGCAATTGGCCGCAACAGCCAGAACAGTCGTCTCAATTGATTTGGCCCTATACCGATTTATTGTTACATGATATGGGGGAGGGGTTGGCAGATAATCGCCCAGAAGGAGTGGCGAATGGCCAGGAATGGAGAACACCTCCACTGTGGGGAATTGGATTGACGAAAACCGTGAATGGTCACACCTTCTTTTTGCATGATGGCCGAGCCAGGAATCTGTTAGAAGCTATTTTGTGGCATGGTGGAGAAGCTGAAGAAAGTAAACAAAAGGTGATTCATTTATCACCTTCCGAGCGTCAATCTTTGTTGACATTTTTGAATAGCTTGTAATAATTCGAGTAGGTATATTATGAATATCAAAATTTCAAAAATAGGCGTATGCGTTTCCTGTTGAAAATATCATTCACCGTTAGCATCTTTTTCAGCCTCATGTTGACGACATGGGCCATTGACGATGAACAATACCACCAATTGAATGTTTCTTTAGCCAAATACCATGTGATTCCTCGTTATGAAAAACTAGTCACTGCTCTAGCCCAGCTCAATTCAACTGCTCAAGATTTTTGTAAGACTCCTGAAGAAACAACACTGCGTTTGTTGGAGCAGGAATACCACTCTGCGATGGACAAGTGGATGGAGATTCAACACATCCGGTTTGGTCCAATCAGCAAAGACTCTCGCTTTTTCAAGATCCAATTTTGGCCGGATGATCGCGGGATTGTCAGAAAGCATCTCAGACGTTTTATTGGAAAAATGGAAAAAGAGGAAGTGTCGCTCAGCGATCTTCAGTCAGGCAGTGTTGCCATCCAAGGATTTCCGGCCGTTGAACAGCTTATTTTCAACAAAAGAACTCCTTTGTTGCCCCAGAATCAAAAGTTTCAGTTACATTGCCAATTGTTACAATGGATCACCAGCAATTTACACGAAGTTGCTCAGGATATTCTAACAGACTGGAAAAGTGAAAAAGGATACCAAACCGTTGTTGAAACGGCATCAGAAGGGAATTTTGATTTTTTGTCAGCGAAAGAAGTGAGTTACGAATTTTTAATGAGTTTGCAAACAGAATTGCAATTGATTGATGACGCTAAGCTCTTGGCGCCTCTTGGGAAAAAAGAAAAAAAGGCTCGTCCGAATAAATCTGAATCCTGGCGTAGCCAACGTTCTTTGCGGAATATCATCCATAATTTTAAAGGACTGCGTCAATTATACGAGGGGGAAAGCCAGAGTGGTTTTGATGATCTAATCCAACCAAACAATCCAGACTTGGCCAGGCAATTTCAACAGCAATTTGAAATCGTCATTCAAACAGCACAAACGCTTGAAATCCCTCTATCTCAAGCCGTTTCTGATCCTCTTCATCGTGCGCCAGTTGTCCAACTTCGTCAAGAAGTGAAGCAACTGCGGGAATTGGTAGAAAAACAGCTGACGACAGCTATCGATATTTCTTTGGGGTTCAATGCACTGGATGGAGATTAAACGACGTACTTTTTTAAAGGGATGTTTGAGCACCCTGGCCTGGGCTTCACTAGATACACTGGTTTTTGGCAAAGTATCGAATGAAAATCAATTCTATGTGAATGCCATTGCTGATGAGCAGGGAAACTATTTTTTACAAGTGTTTGAACCATCGGGTAAAGTAGTCTGGCAACTCCCATTGCCTGAAAGAGGTCACGCCTTTGCTTATCATGTGCATACAAGACAATTGGTAGTATTTGCCCGCCGTCCGGGAACTTATGCCATCATTGTTGATCTGAAAACCCCGTATCAATCTCTGAAGATAGAAGCTCCCCAGGGGCATCATTTTTATGGGCACGGAATTTTTACACAAGATGGCCGATGGTTGCTCACGACAGAAAATAACTATGATTCGGGTGATGGAGTCATCGGTATTTTTGACGCAAAGTCTGGTTATCAACGTGTCTCCGAATTTCCTGCTTATGGAATTGGCCCGCATGAAATACAACTGCTTTCTGATGGAAAAACCTTGGTTGTTGCCAATGGTGGAATTCGTACCCACCCTGATTATGGTCGGCAGAAACTCAATTTGTCGACGATGAAATCTTCGCTTGCCTACATTGACCTGTCTTCCAAAAAACTTTCAGGAATTTTCCACCTCCCACTGGAATATCAAAAGATGAGCATCCGCCATTTGATAGTAACTGTTGAAGACAAAGTTGCCCTGGCTATGCAATATCAGGGGGCACGTGCTCATCGTTATCCTCTGGTGGGAATCCATCAAGGTGATGATGCGATACAACTGCTGCAAGCCCCCCCTTCCATACTCCGGCAAATGCGGAATTACTGTGGGAGTGTCGTTGCCGATGCGGCTGGCACTATGTTGGGAGTTTCTTCACCACGAGGCAATGTCATTACCTTTTGGTCGATTCAAGAGCGTGAATATTTGGGGCACGTTTTTGTCGAAGATGGATGTGGCATCGCTCCCACCCTTTCTGCTGGAGAATTCATCATCAGTTCGGGAAATGGAAGCCTATTTCGAAGTTCGATGACGTCCTCAAATACATTTCACCTCCAACTCTTACAACAGCATCCGGTGCGATGGGATAATCACATGTTAGGAAAGCTCTAGCAATTTTTCATATCAAGGAGGATGAATCATGCTACTTGCTCAAAAGACGACTTTAGGGGATTTGGGACTGGATGACTTATATAAATTGACAGTTGAAGGAGAGCCTAATGTGCAAATTACCTGGGAGTAACCATCAATTCTCTCCAAATAAGCAGTTCCTAACCTCAGATGATTGTGCTGATTATAGGTTTCGTTTATGAAAATAAAAGTAATTCTTTTGTGGATAGCATCAATAAGCTTGTTATCTCTTGTTGCTTGTAGTCACGATAGTTCTGATTCGAATCAGACATTTGACGAAGGAGTCATCATTGAGAGCTTGGCCAGGAACGTTATTTTGAAAAATTATGAGAATTTGGATCAAGCCGCAGATCAGTTATTAGCAACAGTCAATGCTTTGGAGGCTGATCGTATACAAGCTAATCTGGATGCTGCCAAGGAAGCATGGGTTGCTGCCCGTATTCCCTGGGAACAGAGTGAGGCATTTCTCTTTGGTCCGGTCATTTCCCTGAATCTTGATCCAAAGTTGGACAGTTGGCCGGTCAACCGGGAAGATCTCAAGGAAGTTCTGGAGACTCTGGATAGTTTTTCAACCACCCTTGTGGAAAATCTGCAAGGAACCTTGCAAGGGTTTCATACGATGGAATTTCTCCTGTTTGGCGAAGGGATTGAAACCAACAATAAACCATTAGATGACTTTACGGAAAAAGAATTTGCCTATTTAATTGCAGTGGCAGCTGTTTTAAAAGATAATACAGCCAAACTCCTGGAGGCC
>JANQHV010000402.1 GCA_028282505.1 SAR324 cluster bacterium
TCAAAAGCAACAACGCTTCATTCATGAAGAATGGGGATGGAACTACCGAATGAGCAATATACAGGCCGCTCTTGGTTTGGCACAGATGGAACGTTTGGAACAATTTGTTCAGCGTAAATGTCACATTGGTCAGTACTATCATGAATTATTAAAAGACGTCGATGGCATCCAACTCCCCTTGATGAAAACAAATTATGCAGAAAATGTTTATTGGGTGTATGGCATTGTCTTGAAAGAAGAAGTCCAGTTTGACGCAAAAGAAGCGATGCGGCGTTTAGCTGAATATAAAATTGGCACTCGCCCCTTCTTTTGGCCGATGCATGAGCAGCCCGTTATGAAAAAAATGGGATTTTTGCAGAATGAATCTTGCCCGGTTGCGGAACGTATTGCTCGCCGAGGATTCTATATTCCTACAAGCCTTACACTGAATCATGAACAAATGGAGCGAGTCAGTGAGAGTCTGAAAGCAATATTGAGATGATGCTGTTAGTTATAAATGGGGTGGGGGATGGAATCCAGAGAATATATTAAAATGTTTGAGGCGGAAGATACGCACTGGTGGTTTGTCAGTAAACGGAAATTTGCAGAAACGTTGTTATCTGGTATTACACTGCCAAAGCCACAAAGACTCTTGGACGTTGGATGTGGAACAGGAGCCATGTCCGTCTTTTTGCAGCAATATGGATCAGTTGTTTCCATGGATTATTCGCAACTGGCATTGAGCTTTTGCAAAAAAAGAAATTTGAAAAAAATTTGCCGTGGCGATGCCTTAAAACTCCCTTTTTTAGAAGCATCCTTTGATGTGGTGACCGTGTTTGATGTGTTGTATCATCAGTGGATCAAGAATGATGTGCTGGCCTTGAAGGAATTTTATCGTATCTTGAAACCAAATGGAAAGCTACTGATTACCGACTCTGCCTTTAGCTTTTTGTCTGGAAAACATGATCAGTTTGTCTTTGCCAGGGAACGGTATACGGTCGAACAGATGGAAGCCCGCTTACAGCAGGCTGGTTTTCGCGTGTGTAAAAAAAGTTATGCCTTCTTCTTTACATTTCCTTTGATCCTGATGGTTCGTTTTATAGAACGATTCCGGCACAAAGTACAAACGGATGTCAACTTGCCTTCACCTCTGGTCAATCAACTCTTCCTCAAAGTCATTACCTTCGAGACGCTACTACTTCGGTATATCCAATTCCCCTGGGGATCGAGTATTCTTTTACTCGCTGAGAAGGATTAAGAAATGATAAATAGTCTCTAAGAAGCTGTGTTAAAAATATTTATCCTACTGCAAATTCACCAAAACGGCTCATTTGCAACGCTACAACTCACCTCAATTATGCTAAATTTGAGAGAATAATGAGGGTTTGTTTTAAGGGAGGTCGGGAGTGATGCTGAGGATGAACCAGTCAATTATAAAACATAATTGTAAGCATGCATGATGGAGCCGGTGATCAGGATCATCAGGCAGAATAGTAAAATCCAAAAACAAATTCTTCGTATGGGCATCTACCTATTCCTATAAAATTTGAGTGAGGACCAGTTGTGCATCTTTGCCTTTCTGTAAGACAAAACCCTGAAAACCTTCTTCTCGTAACCAGTTGTTCAACTTTTCAGGGGGAAGGGGAGAGTGAAAGAGTTGTAATTTTTTCATCCGCATTTGGCTGTTTTCTGATACAGGAATGGGTGTATAGACAGTGGGTCTCCAGGTTAAATAAGGAAGCCAGTTTTTCTCTTCGATAGGAGTCAGGTAGATGATGAAACCATTTTCTGGAGTATTTTGTTTGATCCACTGTCCCAATTGATATGTTTGTTCAGAAAAGCCTTTTTGTCCAATCAGATTTTTGATATCAGGAATGCTCAATAGGACAATGGTAACAAATAAAGCAGAGAAAGTAATATCCATTTTTTGTACTTTAGCAGGTTGCTTCATTTTTGAAAGAATTTTGTTGCCTTGCGTGGTGATTGTTTGCAAAGCATGCCCTGCATAGAGAGCCAGTGGATAGCTCAATACAGTCAAAAAGCGGGATGGAGTAAACGCAGTGAAGTTTTCCTGGAAAAAATAATTGGCGAAAAAACGATACACGTAATCCAGTAAACAAAAACTGAGTAGGAGAGAAGTCAACCAGCAAATTAAAAAGTTTTCCTCAGAGCGTTCTATTTTTCGAAAGGACAAGGCGAGCCCCACTATACCAAGACCAGTAATCAGATAACCCAATTTATCTGGAATGCTGAGTAATGGGATGATGGATTCTCCGTGGAATTTCAAGACGCCAGTTCCTTCAATTTCTCTAATCCGAAAGGTGTAAGGCACAATAAAAAAAGAATAAGCAATGAACGTCAAGGGAAAAAGAATTAAAAAGCAAAAAGACAGTGTATCCAATTTGCGACGAGTGAGATTCATGAGAATATAAAATCCCATGACTGTGGAACTGATGACAGCACTGAGATGGTGGACTAAAATGATGCTACCAAATAGTAATACCCCGAAGGCCATGCTTTTTTTATTGTGATGAGAAACAAAACTCCAAATTAAAGTCAAAAAAAACAGCATGCCAAACTCTGTTGGCAATCCTCCCCATTGATAATAGCTTCTAAAACTACCCCAGTGGCACAGAAACGCATAACTCAGCATAGCAAAAATAGCAGCCTGTTTGTGATTGAATATTCGTATGCTTAACAAATAAATAAGAATGGCTGCTGGAATTTGTACAAGCATGTGTAGTGTTTGAAATACCTGGTACACTTCTTGGTGTGACCACTTGGCAATCAGGGCAATCAAGACATGCATTCCCAGTGGGTAGTTGAGATTGATCTTTTCAAAGGGCTGCCAGTTGTCAATAAGGGAATTGGAGTGAAGAATTTTTTGGGCCAGAATGGAATGAAAAGAAGGGTCCCATCCCAGTGGGGCTGTTGTGGAAAATGTAGGAATCGCTTCTGCTGCGATGCTGCTGCAGAGAGCAAGGAGGAACCAGATAGTTGTCAAATCAATGGGGATATTGTTTTGTTGCTTCCATGGAAGAATATTCTGTGAAATAGCATTAAACAGAAATAACGATAAGGACAATAGCAGTATCAGGAAATAACTGTAAATGTACAAATGAAGTCCATGAAACATGGCATGGAGGTAACATAGAGTTATATTGGCGGCAATACCTCCAACGATGCCGGTGATCACTTTTTCCAGAATGGATTGCTCTTTAAAAATAGACAATGCTAATAGAATCCAGGGAATTAAAAGGATAAAATAGATTCCTATGATTGCCAAATGTCCTGCTATGTCGTGCATTTCCATTCTGTTTATTTTGTCAAAAGGAAAAGTATAGTGTTCCAGAAAAGTTTTTTCCTAAAGTTTCCCTTTTTTTCAAAGGGGGAGAGGGCGATCTGCGTGAGGGGATTTTGAAAAAATTTTCTTGGAACATTATATGTCATACCTGTACAACCAGCTATTGTGACAATAAAAATGATCGGCAAAATGGTGATCCTGATTTTTGTTGAGTGAACAATGACAGGATTCATGGGGATGGATGATGAGTTAGAAGAATAAAACGTTGAATTAGTTTTTTAAGAGTTTTAGTAGGCCAACGGTTCTTAGGTATTTGACACCCCGGCATATGAATCCCCAAATGTTGGTTGCTGTTTTTGATTCTCCATATTGGCGTGGCACACAATTATAAGGAATCTCAATAATGTTGTAGCCATTTTGTATGACTCGGTACACTAAATCAATGAAGTATTCCCCGTAATCGCCACGAAGTCCTTTGATCGAACGTAGTGCTTGCCGATCAATTGCGATAAAACCACTGGTCACGTCTCTGATATTGATTCCCAGGACTCTAATTGTCATTTCACTGAGAAACCAACTCAAAAAAACAGGCAAACTGAGTAAACTGCCGCGCATGTCCTGGCCACCTGATTTGTATCGAGAAGCAACAACTGCATGCACCTGGTCAGAAAGCAATGAAATCATTTCTGGAATTTTTTCAGGAGGATGAGAAAAATCGCAATCCATCCAAACCAGCACATCTCCTTGGCTTTCATCAATTCCTCGGTTGTAAGCACTGGTTAATCCTCGTTCTGTTGTACGATGAATCAGTCGTACATGAGGGCAGGTTTCTGTTTTTGCAGCAACCAATTGCCATGTTTGGTCCGGAGAATCGTCATCAATGACAAGAATTTCATGAGAAATATCTGGTAAATGGTTGTCAATGGCATCAATGAGACGGATGATATTATCTCGTTCATTGTAAGTTGGCAGCAGTATAGAAACTTTAGGGGAAGCGGTATCGTTTGCTCCCACAGGTGTTGAGTTATTCATTGCTAACAAGCTTTGTTATTTTGTTAATAATTTGGTTACAGGCATGGAGAGAAGTCTAAATCAATATCCTTTGTGACAATAAGAGGGAATGAAATGACGATTGCACATCAAGCTTGGTGTTTGAAAATGACTTTGGTAGATTACCAGCTTTATGTATCATGAATTTTCCTCAATAGAAAACATTAAACAATAATAAATGACAATCATAAAATTGATCCAGAAGGTATTTGTTCCTGCTTCAACCTTGCAGGAAATCGGTGTGGTGCTGGTTGGGTGTGTACTCATTGCTGGTGCATTCACTTCTCCAATTTTTAATAATCTGGAAAATTTAGGGATAGAAGATTGGGATGAACACTTATTCTATCATGCAGTGCCTCATCGGACGGTGGTAGAATACAAGCAGATACCATTATGGAATCCATATTATTGTGGGGGGAGTGTCATGCTGGCAAACCCTCAGTCTAGACTGTTGTCTCCTTCGTTTCTGTTACTCCTTTTATTTGGTCCTATCGTTGGCATCAAGATGGAGATTTTTCTGCATCTGGTGATCGGTATGCTTGGCTGTTATTTTTTGGCCCGACAGTACAAACTAGATCCACTGATTGCCTGGGTTACTCCCTTTGTCTATATGCTGAGCAGTATGTATGCCCTTGCACTGAGTGCTGGGATGAGCTGGTTTTTGTCGGTAGCTTTTGTGCCCTGGGCCATTTTTTGGTACATCAAAAGTTATGAGCGTCTATGGTGTGTGATCTTTGCAGGTTTGAGCCTGGTTCTTATTTTTTTTGGAGGAGGGCCCTATACGTTGACGATCACCTTATTATTTTTTGCTCTCTATGCGGTTTTGAATATTCGTCCGTATGGAATCTTTAAAAATGCCATACTCTTGGGAGGGGTCTTATTTTTTACTATTTCCATAGGAGCGATTAAATTTTTCCCATCTTATGATTTTATGCGGGCACATCCCCGTCAATTGACAGATTATTCCGGATATAGTGTAGAATCATTATTTAACAGCCTGTTTAGTCGTGATCAGAGATTAATCGCAATCCAAAAATATTTTGATGAAGAAACTCACAGCAAACCAGGATTTTGGAGAGGCATTAGCTATCATATGGATGAAAATGGCATGTATGTTGGCTGGATTGCTGGATTTTTATTTTTAATTGGAATTGGGGGGAATCTACCGAAACATTGGAAGCTGGTAGTACTATTTTTTATCTTTTTGTGGTTAGGTTTGGGCAATCGTGCCTCTCCCAGTTTGTGGGAACTATTACACCTGTTTCCTGTCTATGATACAATGCGTGTTGCTCAACGTTTTCGTATCATTTTTATGCTGTGCTTTGCTTTGTTTGCAGGGTTTGGTCTTCAGGCTTTAAAAAACTTTTTGATTAAAAAACAACCTGGAGTGGTTACCAATGCGATTGTTTTTGTTTTTCTTGCTCTTTTGTTGGGAGATTTATTTATGGTCAATAGAGAGAGCTTCAAAGAAGCTTTCCCGATACCAATGGTAACAGTTAAACGTCCAGATGATCCGACTAAGTTTATTCAAATCAGTAAGTTGCCAAATTATGACAAAAATGGTTTCCTGGCGCCAAATCAACTTCATATGCACAGTGCCTGGAGCTCTTTATATCCCGCATTTGTTGCCAACATGGGCATTGTTTATTATGACTGTTTTGGCAATCCTGATATTCCTAAAAATGCAATTCCTTTCAATGATCCCCGGTATAAAGGAGAGGTATTTCTACATGAAACAGAGGGCAAAGTAGCAATTAGTGATTGGACGCCCAACAAATTAAAAATAATGGTGAATGTTTCCAGGACTGGATATGTTGTGGTTAATCAAAATTATTATGCTGGATGGAATGTCAATGATGGTCGCTCCATCGAATCCTTGAATGGGTTAATGTCAATTAAAGTTTCTCCAGAAGATCGTTTAATAGAGCTTTATTATCGTCCTCTTAGTTTTGTGATAGGAACAATTGTTTCTCTAGTCATGGTGGTGTTATTGGTGATTTCAGTGTTCTTGAGGCACAAAATCAAAGCCGCTCTTAAAAGATGGGAAACAATAGTGAGTGCATGAGTGAAGAAAACAAGAATTTCCTTGTACACATGAATAAATTTGACACAGTGATTCATTATCTGATTGGTTGGTTACATTCTTTCAGATTCCGGTGTTTGTTGCTCATGCTCTTTTTGGGATTGAGTGTTTCGTTTCCCAATCTAATTGCTCATGGGCGCTTGGTGACAACGGATATTTACTTAACAGCAACGGTCATAGCAAGTCTCTGGGCCTTCCATGTTTTCCTTAGATTTCCAGAAGGAAAGAGTGCATTCATCCTGGGAATCCTGCTTGGGCTGGTCAGTGTTTTCAAATTCTCTGGTATCTTACTTTATATTGTATTTCCATTAATATTGGTTTTCTTATTCTTGAGACAACGGATATTAGGAAACACCGTTGATTGTTATTTTGTCATTAATAAAAAAGACAGTTTTTTGGAGTGCAGGAGTTATTGTTGTGATTCTGCTGACCATCAATTCATGTTACCTGTTTGATGGCAGCTTTTCTTTTTTGAAGGATTATCACTTCAAATCAAGTCATTTGAAACTTTTGAATCGCACTTGGCCTGATTGGATGCCCATTCCCCTACCTTATTTTTTTTAGAGCAGCTGGATAGACATTGGCGGACACAGGAGGGGCTGCTTATCTTTTAGGAAAATTTAATAATACAGGATTCTGGAATTACTATTTAGTGGCATTTCTGATTAAAATTCCTATACCAGCCTTATTGTTAAGTTTGTTTGCGTATTGGAGCAATCGAAGGGTTGAGGAAAAAGAGATTCCGCTATTAGCAACCGTGTTTTTGTCTTTTTTGTTTGTCTCAGTAGTCAGTCATAAAAACATTGGTTTGCGCTACCTTTTATTCATCATACCGATCATGGCAATATGGATTGGCAGAATTTTTCATTTCAGAATAAATACATCATTGCGACAGCAGTCCTGGGCAATAATATCAGCCGGTATAGGAATTTTATGGATTTCCATCATTTCCATATCGATCTGGCCTAACTATTTGTCTTACTTTAACCTGCTCACTGGAGGTCCTTCTCAAGGGTATAAATATTTGCTGGATTCGAATTTAGATTGGGGGCAAGATTTGCTACTTTTGAGAGAATATATGATTCAAGAGAAAATACGTTCAGTCGATTTAGCGTATTTTGGTATGGTTCATCCTCACATCTATGGAATCCGTTTTACACCTTTGGAAAAAAGAAACCTCAACGGTATGCTGTGATCAGTGCCAATATTCTATGGGGTGGAGAGCATTTTGATGAAGACAGTGGAGCCAAAGCCATTGAATTTCAACAACTTCAACCCACTGCCATTTTAGGTCATACGATGTATGTGTATGATACCCATGCACAGGCCGGGAGCCAGTGATGTTAGTTTTTTTCGCATAATTGGCCACGTGGTTCTGGATAACAAGTTATTCAGCACTCACTCTGTGATTTTTTCAAAACGGGCATGGGGCTTATTAGAGTTTGATCGTGCCAGTACCGTTATATATCCTGGTGACTATTCAACATTCAGGAAGACATAAGTGCCGCTGGGATTTTCCTGTTCAAACTGTCCGTTCGTATTGAACAAGCCACTATTATTTTTGATGTTGTAGGTGGGGCCCTTTGTCGGTTGTTTCTTTACTGTACCGCCTGTAACATTGATTGTACTTGCGTCTTGGGTGACGTCGGCGTCTGCTCCTTCAATGTAGATGGTCTTGTTAGCCTGTACAGTAACATTTGTATATTGTGCCATGATTTTCTCCTTTATATTGTTATGAATTTAAGTTCCCGCAACTCGCTGCGTTGGAAAAAAGATAGTCAGATTGTTTTAGAGATTGATTTGCACTTCCTGCATAGTTGCAGATGGCTTTCTCTGTACCTTCCAATCCTTATGGTACAAATTCATGTTAAGTGCTTTTGTGAAAAAGAAATTGGGGGATTCTATGAAAAATTTGGAAAAATCATAGGAACTTCCAGTCAAATCTGTGATAAGAACCTGTTTGAAAAAACTGATTCTGCTGCAAAACCGCCTCATTGGCGTCTGTTTTGAGAAAATTTTCGTTAAATAGGCTCGCTCGCTATTCGCCTTAAATTTTCTCAAAAATCCGCTCAATGAGATCGATTTTTCGCCACGAACCATCTTTTCCAAACAGGTTCTAAGGTGAATCCTTCCATAGCAAGTTATCAAATTTTTCTTTACCTCTGGGGTTGCTACTGATAAAAATCGAGCGAATCGGGCTAGGTCCGCTCAACGAGTCAATTTTTTGCCACGAACCATCTTTTCCAAACAGATTCTAAAGAATATGACGATGTGGAAACGGAATTTTTTTTGGATATTGAAAATTGCCAGCATATCCATATTTACAATTATTATACTTTTATTAGGAGCGGAGCTGGTACTTCAAATACAGTGGAAGTATAGAGCAGAGCTTTCTAAAAGCCATAGTCAAAATAATGTATTCATGGCAAGACCGGCTCATGAGGTTTATGCGCAGAGCTTGTGGGAAATCCCCTGGTTAAAGTATAAACCAAATGCTTCTCTGAAAATTGAATTGCCTAATGGGGATTTGTATAAAGTTGATATCAATAGCCATGGATTTCGGACTAAAGAATTTATTGCAGAAAAGAAAGATTCTATCAGAATTATTAGCATAGGTGGATCAACTACTGTTCAAGGAATGACGAATGATCAAACTTATCCTGCGATCTTGGAGATGGAGCTATCGAAGAGATTTCCAAATGTCGATTTAGAAGTATTAAATTTTGGGATAAGTGGGGCGAGGTCTTGGCACTGGGTAGACAGATTGGACACCCTGCTCAGTTACAATCCGGATGTTGTGATTCAATATAATGCAATAAATGATATTATGTGGTCTTACCTTGAAGAATATTCAAGGTCTCATCCAAATCAAAAAAAATTCAACAAAAGCCTATTACATCAAAAACTATTTGTCATAGAGCCACAGGATTTTGATAATTATTTTTATTACACCTTGAAGCAATTTTTAGTAATGTCGACTCAGCTTAAAAAGCGAGGGGTACACTATATAGTAGGATCATTTGCAGCGCCTGATTACAGATTAGCCAAAACTTCTTTTCATGCATTTTTAGATGTGAATGTTGGAGGGACTTGGGGAAAAGGGTTGAATTTAAAATATTATGAAACTTACTTTAGATTAATGAGCCGGTATAATGAGTTATTTTCGTTGTTTGTAAAACAAAATCAAATTCAGCATGTGATGGTCCATAAGGTAACACACCCGGATTTATTCATAGACATTTGTCATATGAATCAAAATGGTATTCAAAAGTTAGCAAATACATTTGTAGATCCGGTAGTAGAAATCATCAGTCAACTGTATTATTTCAGATAGATAATTTGGTAGCACCGGAACGCCGACTGGAGCCTCCATCTTCTGCTGCAAAACCAACGCATTAGCATCTGTTTTGAGAAAATTTTCGTTCAATAAACAGGCTATTGGTCTTAAGTTTTCTCAAAAATCCACTCAACGAGATTGATTTTTCGCCATGAACCATCTTTTCCAAACAGGTTTTGAGGCTGAAGATATTATGGAACTGGTGTATTGCCACTTTGCTAAACATCCTCATACGAAGTTGCGTTTAAAAGTATACAATATGTCATCCTGACGGTACGCCGAAGCGGCTTGTCGAAGGATCTCTTTGAAATTATTGAGATTCTTCGCAA
>JANQHV010000462.1 GCA_028282505.1 SAR324 cluster bacterium
ATGTTCCAAAAATAACTTACACATTTACTTGTCTTTTATTCCGATTTCCTGCGTTGACGCATCGCCTACGTAGTTCGACTACGCAGACGATCCATCGCCTTAAAAATCGAAAAAAATCCTGCGCAAATTCGTGTAAGTTATTTCTGTCGCCTTCCTTATTTCTAATTAGCTATACTCAAATACATAGCTATGAATTCAATGAACAAAAAGGTATAACTGAAAGAGGGACATCATGAACACACATGCTGACAAAAAACAAGAAAACCAAACCAGTGCTGCTGCCAATCGTACTTCTGCACAACAAGGAAGTCAGCCGACTTTCCAGTTGGTGGACAATCGTCCCGAAGCAATTTTGCAAAGAAAGCTTTGTGAACTGGAACCGGCTCAAAGAAAAGAAAATAACACCGGGATGCCTGATCAATTAAAAACCGGCATTGAAAACCTCTCAGGCCACTCGATGGATGACGTCAAAGTCCACTACAATTCTCCCAACCCTGCCCAGTTGAATGCCCATGCTTATGCTCAAGGGACCGACATCCATCTCGCATCCGGACAGGAAAAACACTTACCACACGAAGCCTGGCATGTGGTGCAACAAAAACAAGGACGTGTACAACCTACTATGCAAATGCAGGAAACGGTTTATGTCAATGACGATGCTGGACTCGAAGAAGAGGCCAATGTGATGGGGGAAAAAGCCTTGCAACAAAAATGATCCATCAAGCCAGCACAGCAGAAAAGCGATAAAAAGAGATTTCTTATAAAGCATCAAGAAATCTTCCAAAAATCAAGAAAATCCCTCCAATTACCTTTACACCCCTATTTTCAGATGTTACCATTTTGTGTGATTTTTGAATTCCCTATGTGAACTGAAATACTTCAGGGCTTTGAAACACCAAGATCGGGGCTACCAACTTAAGCTGGGACACTTTGTCATTCCGGTGGTCCGACATGTCGGCTCGACTGGAGTGCCAGCCCGGCCGCAATCCAGGGGAAATGTACTGGATGCCGGACAAGCGGTCGGCGTTCCGATCCGGCATGACACGGCAAAGTGAATTCCTCAATTAAATCAATGTTGTCCCATCTTAAATGGATAGCCAAGATCGGTCATGATGATTCAAGTTTTGAACTACAAGGTACTAGAAAAGCTGTACGAAAGTCCACACTCCCTCCTTTACCGAGCTTGTCATATTCAGACAAATCAATCCGTTGTTCTGAAAGTGTTGCGTGAGGAGTATCCCAAACCAGCACAAGTGGCCATGTTGCGCCGGGAATACGAAATCCTTTCTTCTTTTCAACACCCAACCATCCTCAAAACATACAGTCTGGAACCATACCAGCGGACATGGGTTTTGATTTTAGAAAACTTTGCAGGGCGTTCGTTGGATCATCTTTTCTCTGAGAACCCTGCCTCCATTGCTGAGTTTTTGAAGATTGCCATTCAAATGGCCCAAGTCCTCCAGGTGATCCACCGGGGACACGTCATTCATAAAGATGTCACTCCTGCCAATTTTTTATGGAAGGCAAGCACAGAAGAACTGCGCATTATTGATTTTGGTCTATCCTCTCCATTAAAAAGAGAACTCCCAAAAATTGTGCCGGCAAAGCAATTAGAAGGCACCTTGGCTTATATTGCTCCGGAACAAACAGGCAGAATGAATCGGCAAATCGATTTTCGCAGTGATCTTTATTCCTTGGGAGCCACTTTTTATTTTATGCCCACAGGAACTCCTCCATTTGCTGGGGCGGGTTTGTTGGAAATGGTTCACAATCATATTGCCAAATCCCCGATAATTCCCCATCCATCATTCCCTAACATTCCTCAAACTATCTGGGATATTGTTGCCAAAACCTTAAACAAAGATGCGGAAAATCGCTACCAGACCGCAGAAGCACTGCAACAGGATTTAGAACGTTGTCTCGCAAGCTGGCAAACTCAAGGTGTGATAGTTCCCTTTCCTCTTGCTAAAGCAGCAGAAAGTGGAAATTTTCAGATTCCATCCAAATTGTATGGCAGAGATAAAGAAATACAGGCACTGCATCAGAGTTTTGAGAATGCTCAAAGCGGGAAATCAGAAATTGTTTTGATCGAAGGGTATTCAGGCATCGGCAAAACAGCCGTTGTTCATGAACTCAATAAGACGATTTTTACCCGGCATGGACATTTCATTGAAGGCAAATTTGAGGAATACCATCGTCATTTACCCTACCATGCACTCATTCAAGCTTTCCAAAGCATTATCCAGCAGATACTGACAGAGGATCATGAAAAAATCACTGCTTGGAAAGAAAAAATCCTCAAGGCTCTAGGCTCACAGGCCAACTTGATGATTGAAATCATTCCTGAACTTGAGCTCATTCTGGGGCCTCAACCGGCATTGTCTGAGTTGCCTCCAGCAGAGGCCCAACAC
This sequence comes from SAR324 cluster bacterium, assembly GCA_028282505.1. Taxonomy (GTDB): domain Bacteria; phylum SAR324; class SAR324; order SAR324; family NAC60-12. The sequence goes on from JANQHV010000462.1 coordinate 2,412, forward strand.
CGATTCCGTCTTTGTTTCCAGCGCTTTGTGAGTGCATTTGCTGTCAAGTCCTATCCGCTGTTCATCTTTTTAGATGATTTGCAATGGGCGGATTTGTCTTCGCTCAAATTGTTGGAAGAAGTGATAGCGATGGAAAACCAATTGTACCTGATGCTCATAGTTTCCTGGAGGAACAATGAAGTCGATGCAGCTCATCCATTCACGCAAACGCTCCAAAAAATTGAGAAAAGTGATTTCTTGATCTGTCGTATCATCTTATCCCCATTGCAGGAAACTGGTATCTGTCAGATGCTTGCCGACACCTTGCACATGCCACCACAGGAAACATTAGATCTGGCCCAATTCATTCAGAAAAAAACCGGTGGCAATCCTTTTTTTATCAGGCAATTGCTCAACCGTCTCTATGAAGACGAGCAAATTGTATTCGATCCGAAAAGTAAGTCCTGGACCTGGACTTCAGTAGACGCTCTCAATGGAGATTTTGCAGAAAATGTGTTGGATTTCATGATCGAACGGGTTCAAAAACTTCCCCCGGAAACGCGAGATCTTTTGCTATGGGCTGCTTGTGTTCACGATTCGTTTGATTTGCAGTTCCTGGCGACCCTCGTTCACAAAAATATGTACGAGACCTTTCAAGCATTATGGCCAGCAATTGATCAAGAATTGATCTTCCCTTTGGATGACTCTTGGAAACAATTTACCGCCAAGCATTTTGATCACTCGCCCAACAGTGCTTTCTTTCGTTTTACCCACGACCGCATTCGGCAGGCCGTCGATTCGTTGATGGACTCCTCACAACGGGCATCATATCATCTTCGCATTGGAAAATGGCTGCAAGAGCAAAGTACACCGGAAAATGAAGAGAATCAAATTTTTGAAAAAGTCAGTCATTTCAATCAGGCACTGGATTTATTGCAAACTCCGGTTGAAAAAGAAGAAGTATTTTTGTTGAATTGGCGGGCTGGTAAAAAGGCTAAGCAAACTCAGGCATATGCCACGGCTTTCCATTGCCTGAGAACAGCACAATCGCTGTTGTCAAAAGAAACCTGGCAGAATGATTATGCCACTATGATCACGCTTTTCCAAGATGCTGCTGAAGCAGCTTTTTATGCTGGAGATCTGGAGATTTTCAACGAACTGGTTCAGGAGGCTCTTCAGCAAGCACGAAATCGTTTCGATAAAATCCCTTTTCATTGTTTACAAAGTGATGTTTGTGTGATGGAAAACCGATCACGGGATGCGATTCAATTGTTATTACCTGTTTTGGCAGAATTGGGAATTCATTTTCCTGCCAATCCTGGCTTCAATGATATCGCTCAAAAAATGTCGGCCATTGGCCATAAGTTATCAGGCAAATCGCTCGAAGACTTGCGGACCTCACCTCTCCTGACAGATCCGCACATTTTAGATTCCATGAAAATCATTGTCAGTGCCATTGCCTCTGCCTATCGTGCGTGTCCGCCTTTGTTTCCGTTATTGTGTTTAGAACTTCTGGAATTGACCATTGATCATGGCAACAGTCCCTATGCCCCTTCAGGATATTCGTTGTACAGTTTGTTGCTTTGTTCGGGAGGGGACATTGAGACAGGATATCAATACGCACTATTGTCAGAACGACTGGTGGAAGAACTCAACGCTGAGGTGCTCAAACCCCGTATCCTTCATGTGAACCACGTGTTTGTTCGATATCACAAAGAACCGCTAAAAGACATGCAGGAGGCTCTGCTGAAAGCATCTGCGTTGGCAAGAGAAATGGGAGACATTGAATTCATCACCTTACCGCTTCATGCCCACAGTTACCATGCATTTTTCATGGGACATAACCTCTCAGAACTTCAGCAGGCGATGCTGGGCCACATGAAAATGATGCGTAAACTGGGACAGATGATTCCGCTACGTTATATCGAATTGTGTTATCAAACGGTGTTCAATCTCATGGAAAACCCGGCCGAACCCTGGCAGTTTTCCGGGCCAGTGTTTAACGAGTCTGAACATTTAAATCTATTAGAAAATAGTAGCGATCTTTATGGAATGCTGATGTTTCATTTCATGCGCGGCTTGCTTGCTTATCACGTGGGGAACTTTGCCGAAGCACAAAAACACATTCAATTGGCAGAACCCTATTTGGAAGGCAATACCTCTCTGTTTGCGGTCAGCTCACTGTATTTTTACTATCGTGCTTTGATTGCGCTGGCACTCTATGAAGAAACTCCACCGACCGGACAACCTCAAATTCTGAGAGATTTGGAAGCCTGGGAAGCAAAAGTGAGCTTCAGTGCAGAGTGTGCTCCCATGAATAACCGTCATCGTCTATTTTTGATCCAGGCTGAAAAAGCACGGGTTTTGTCTGATTTCACCCAGGCCAAGCACGCTTATGATCAAGCCATTGAGTGGGCAGGAAAGAATGAATTTCCCAATGATGAAGCCTTGTGTCTTGAGTTGGCAGGGAGATTTTATGTTCAACATGGTCAGCATCGAGTCGCAAAAATTTATTTAGCAGAAGCACTCTATTTATATGAATCGTGGGATGCAAACACTCTGGTTGCCCGCCTGTATCGAGAGTATGAGCCTTTGTTACAACTGATAAAACGACGTCCAGCTACTTTAACTTCCACCTCCCTGTCTCGATCAGGCAGTGTGAGTGAAATTCGCCGCTCGGCTGCGCTTGATATCGACAGTTTGCTTAAATCGTCTCAAGCCATTTCTGGTGAAGTCGACCTGGAGCAGCTGTTGCCAAAAATGTTACACATCATGATGGAAAATACAGGGGCTCAGCGTGGGATTTTTTTATTAAAGCAGAATGTATGGCTGATTCAGGCGACGGCTGGTGTGGAACAAGAACTGGTGGAAACCATGCAGGAGATTCCCTTTGATTCAGAGCAAGCGGTGATGCTGCTGCCTCGGTCAGTTGCCCTGTATGTCATTCGCACAGGAGAACCGCTAGCCCTGGACCACACCATCCATGATAAACGGTTTCATCGAGATCACTATGTGGTGACTCATTCCCTGAAGTCCGTTTTTTGTCACCCAGTCTTCCATCAAGGCAAATTGATTTCACTGCTTTATTTGGAAAATAATTTGACTCCGGGAGCTTTCCCCATGGAACGTCTTGGTATCTTACAGGCACTGGGAGCACAACTGGCTATTTCCATCGACAATGCGCTTTTGTATAGCAATCTCAATCAGCTATCTTCTGAACGGACACAAGTTGTGACAACCCAGCCCCAGCAAACCGAAAGCACTTTGGAGCATGCAGAATTACAGTTTTCTAAGGATTTATTTCTAAAAAGTTTGGTCTCGACAATGACTCAATCCCTGGATTGCTGGGAAGTTGCCACACAAAAAGATGTCATTGCTTTGGCCGAAGAAAGTGGATTGTGGGCCGTCAACATCGATGATGGCCGCTTGAGAGCACGTTCGATGGAACGTTATCTGGAATTGTCCCGGCTTCCCAAAAATCCCCGCTGGCGCAACGTCATCCGCACCGCCTCATTTGTCCTCTCCCGTTGTTCGCTGCCTTTAGAGGCTCGTCAACAACTGGAACACACCCTCAACACCCTTTTGCTGCTTGCTCGCCAACGAAGTCTCTCTTCTTCCGATCTATCTCATTAATTTTATAGAATAAATTCGTTTTATTCCCGATTTATTCCCGGTTATTTTCTTGTCGGCAGATTGATACCCGAATAAAATTGATGCCGTTCTTCAGGGCTCATGATGGTTCTTGTCGCACACCATCGAGGTGGTGAATTCAAAAACAAATCTTCAATCGCAAACGGGGGGTAATGCAATCAAACATCAGACCAGGAAATGACAATTGCCTTGTTAAAAAACAGGAAATTTCATGGACATTTCTTCAATCACTACGAGCGAAATGGACAGGGAACCGCCGTAGCTGGCGACGTTGGCTCAAAGGACTCCGCCGGATGATCGTTAATGGTCTCCTGACTACAGGACTCTGGGCATTGATGCTTCAGGGAAGTTTTGCCTTCCCTCCCGCATACTTCGAAATTGCCGGGTCGAACAACCCTTTCAGTGGGGTGGATGTCGGAGATGCCTCTGCACCTACATTCGTAGATATTGATGGCGATGGGGATCTGGATGCATTCATTGGGGAAAAAAACGGAAACATCAAGTATTACCAAAACACGGGTAGCAACACCTCTCCTGCGTTTTCCGAAGTCACCGGATCAGGCAATCCGATCAATGGAGAGAATATTGGAAGCTATTCAACTCCTGTATTGGTGGATATTGACAACGACGGCGATCTGGATTTGTTTGCTGGGAATACAGGCGGGACTCTCTACTACTTTAAAAATACAGGAAGCAGCGCTTCCGCTTCATTTTTAAAAATTAGAGATACAGGCAACGATCCATTCGGTGGAGTGGATGCTGGAGCTTCGTCGTATCCCGCTTTCGTGGATATTGACGCAGATGGGGATTATGATATTTTCATTGGGGAACAAACTGGAACCATCAAGTATTACCAAAATACTGGCAGCAACACTTCCGTTTCACTTTCTGAAGTCACTGGATCGAGCAACCCATTGAACGCGGTGGATGTGGGAACTTTTGCCGCTCCGGTCTTTACGGATGCCGATGGTGATGGAGATTATGATGTTTTTATTGGGGAGTTTGGTGGAACCATAAAATATTATCAAAACACCGGCAGCCGCACCTCTCCTGTGTTTTCCGAAGTCACCGGATCGACCCACCCACTCAACGGAGTGGATCTAGGAAACTTATCACATCCTACAGTCGCTGACATTGATGGTGACGGAGATGATGATGTTTTCGTAGGAGAATTCGCTGGAACCATCTCCTACTATCAAAATCCCATGCCACACCCCACTTTGAGCAGCACATCCAGTTCCTTTGGCGAAGATGGAGCAGTTGTCGCGTTCACGGCGACATTGGGCAATACAAGCGACTCTGAGGTTATCATCAATTTCTCTTACAGTGGGTTAGCGACCAGCAATACGGATTATAGCCTTTCTGCTACAAACATGACCATTAGCGCCGGTAATTTGGCCAGCACAATATATATCACCAACGTGGGTGATGACATCTATGAAAACACCGAAGACATAACGATTGGAATCAGTAGTTTGAGCAATGCCACCACTACTTCAGTGCAATCTATCGCTCACAGCTTTACGATTACCGATGGTGATTCACCCCCAACAGCTTCTTTCAGTTCCAGCACCGGCACCATTTCAGAAGATGGAGGAGGAACGAGTGTGACGGCGTCTTTAAGTGTGGCGACGACGGTTGATGTGAGTGTGGCTTTGAGTTACAGCGGAACCGCCACCGGCAGTGGTACTGATTACAGCAGCACCACCCCGCTTAGCATTGCCAAGGGAAGCACCAGCGCTCTGTTGGCTGTCACTTCCGTGGCCGATTCCATATATGAAGGCACCGAAACAGTGATTGTGGATATCGCGTCAGTCAGTGGGGGAGGAGTAACCGCCAGTGGAACGGTGCAAACCACCTTGAGCATCACTGATGCCGAAAGCATTCCTACAGTCACTTTAAGTGCCGGTTCTTCTTCTGTAGCAGAGGCGTCTGGTACTTCCACGATCACGGCAACCATGAGCGGTATTTCATCATCCGATGTCACCGTCAGCCTCTCTTTAAGTGGTACTGCAACCAGCGACACCGACTACAGTTTGTCTTCTGAGACCATCACCATTTCCGCAGGTTCCACCACAGGAACGAGTACTTTGACGGCTACCCAGGATACCACCTACGAAGGAGATGAGACCGTGATCATTGATATCAGCAGTGTCTCTGGAGCCAGTGAGAGTGGAACTCAACAAGAAACTATAACCATCACTGATGATGATTCGTCTTCCACTGTTTCTTTGAGCGTAAGCCCTTCTTCCATTTCAGAGGATTCCGGAACTTCTACAGTGACAGTGACTTTGAATGATACTAGCAGCTCTGACGTGACAGTGGGTTTGTCCCTTTCAGGAACAGCGACCAGTAATAACGATTACACCATTTCCGCGACCAGCTTGACAATTTCATCGGGTTCAACCACGGCAACCAGCACGGTCACTGTAGCTCAAGACACAACGATTGAAGGTGATGAAACGATCATCATTGATATTGACAGTGTTTCTGGCACTGCTTCAGAAAATGGAACCCAGCAATCCACCATCACTTTGAGGGACGATGACACTCCAGCCTTGACCTTGAGCAGCACTTACAACGCGTTTGGCGAAGATGGGGGTTACGCTACCGTGACCGCGACGCTGGCGAACACAAGCTCTTTTGACACAACCGTCTACTTTTCTTTCAGCGGAGGAGCCACTCAAGACACGGACTACAGTCTGTCCGTGACCTCGGCAACGATCAGTGCCGGGAGCCTGGCCAGTACGATTTATGTCACCAGCGTCGCCGACGCAATCTATGAAACAGGCGAATCCATCAATGTGGGCATCAGTAGTTTGAGCAACGCGACCACCTCTTCTGCTCAATCGGTCAGCTTCACCATCACTGATGCTGAAAGTGCTCCCACTGCCTCCTTAAGCACTACTGTTTCTTCTATTGGAGAGGATGGCACCGCCCTTGTCACATCGGAGTTGAGTGTGGCCACTACTGTGGATGTGGCCGTTATTCTAAGCCTGAGTGGATCAGCGACACACAGCAGCGATTATTCCATCTCCAGTACAACCCTCTCCGTGTCAGCGGGAACGACGTCAGGAACTGTGACCATCACAGGCATTCAGGATACCAACGTTGAAGGAAACGAAACGATCACTGTCGATATTGACAGTGTTTCAGGGGGTGGGGTTTCTGAAAATGGAAATCAGCAGATCACTGTTAGTATCACAGACGATGATACCGCGACTTCCTCAACTTCCTCGACTTCCGCAACCGTCGAAGATACCTCCACCGAAGTAGTGACTGTGGTGACTACGACCGTTCAAACAACCGCAGCGCCAACCACCACTGCCGCACCCACCACGGTAACTGATTTCATCACAGTGACCAATGATACGAATGAGACAGTCACCGTTGCCGATGGGACCCAGGTTGAAGTTCCTTCCCAAAGCCAGACAGTCGTCAATGAAGATGGTTCGGTGACAGCCACCATTCAAAAAGAAGATGCACAAACCCAGGAAATTGCCACCATCACCAGCACTCTTGACCCAAATCAAGGGAGTGTTTTTACCAGTGTGGCCAAAGATAACGATTTTGCTTTTCAACCAGCGAATGCGGCCACTATTGTTGAAACAACAATAGCTGCGCCAGATACAGCTGAAACAGTAGTCGCTGATGAAGGCACTGTGACAACCACGGTTTCCATTAACGGTAATGTGGTAGCGACTTCTACCATCGAAGTCAATGGGAACGCGACCAATGAGGTGCAAGTAACCCAGACGAATGGTGACATTGTCACGACTTCCATCAGTGTTCCTCCTGGTAATCAAACCAGCTTGGTTCCGGAAAATACCGACAGTACTGCGGCGACCAACGCACTGCTCAATATTGCAGTACCCCAGGATCTCAGTATTACCACCGTCGATGATATCCAAACGGAAGTAAAAACGGATGGTTCTCTTCAGATTGATATTCGTACATTCACAGAAAGCACTGCTTCTACTGCCGCAGAAACCACGACTACCGAGAGTTCCACACTTTCTTTGCCTCCAGGAACCAGTGGTTCCATGAGTCTTTCTGGTGCCATCCGCACTGCCACTCCACAAGTAACCACTCCTTCTGGAAACGTGGTTGAGGTGCAAACGGCTACTAATTCAGCAGGACAAACCGACGCTATTTTACAAGTCACTCCACCAGGCAGCACAGAATCCGAAGTGATCCTATTGCCACAAACCGGATCAGATGCTGTTGTGGAGGTGCTCTACAATGACGATGGCTCTGGAACCGTTGTGATCACCACCTCCTTAACAACTCTCGACACCAATCGTTTGGGACGTGCCGGTTCCGGAAGTGCGCGCTTGGGACGTAATCGTCTGACACATTCCAAGCAAGTGATTGCTCAAACAGAAACAACAACCCAGGATCGTTTTTACATGGGACGCACTCCTGAAGCAGGAGAAACGGTACACCTCTATCCAACTTCAACCGATACGCAGATCCGTATTGAACGAGACTTCGACAGTGATATGACTACCATTCAATTGATGGCTGGAGAAGCGGATATTCAGATCAATCGTGGGGAGTTGAAACCCTTGCTCGATACAGACATGATTGAAGTGGTCAATACCCCCATTCGCCAAAGCATCCAGGAAGGTAGTAATATGATCGGCCTATCTGTTGATAGTCAACTGTCTCCCTGGGATCTTGAAACCAAGTTTGATGATAATGTTCAAGCTGTCTGGTTCTGGAATGCCAGCACCCAGGAATGGAGCGCCTTTAGTGCCAGTTACGACGAACAGCTTCACTTGACTCTGGAAGTGTCTCGTATCTTTGAAAACATCAATCCGGGGGATGGAATGTGGGTTTTTGCCCGTGCGGCCACTGAGTTGACCTTAAACGATGAAGATTCCGTTGATGTTTCCGGGCAGTTTGCTCAATTACCTCCGGGATGGAACCTGTTGAGCAATGGTAACGTGATGACGATTCAGGAAGTCATGGATATCAATCCAGACATCCAATCGGTGTGGTTGTACCGTGATAATCGCTGGTTTGCTCATTCTCCAATTGAGAGAATCCAGAGTTTAATGGAAAAAGACGAACAAGTGGAGACGATTTCTAGTGAGGAAATCATTAACCAGGCCGAAGCCTTTTGGATCGAACTCCCTGTTGCTTCAAACTCATCGTCTCGTTTAAAACAACCTCCTTTTGTTCAATGAATATGAAAAAAAATACTCAATTTCCGATGAGGCTTTCCCTGTTGTGCTTGATTGTTGGAGTTTTTTTATTATGGGCGTGTCAATCAGGGAGTGACCGTGATGAAACAACGGAAACAATCGGAGAAGAGGAGTTGGCATTTCCTCCTTCGCCTGTTGTTCTGATGGAACAAGCACAACAATTGGCTTCTGCACCATAAAGCTCAATGTTCACTAATTTTTTGACTACTTTTTTAAAATGGGCTTGGTCATATTTTTGGCTAATTTATTTTTGCAAACACAGGATTTACCATTTATGTCATTCCATGCTTGACACGGAATCCAGTAGCTTACACACGTTTTCTGGATAGCGGCTGGGCTGGCGCACCAGGCAAGTCCGGTATGACACACAGGTGGCCAATATTATGATCATCGGCCACCCGTTTTAGATGGGACAAGTTATACTTTTACTCAGCATGACGTTAATGACCTAGCTTGATCATATCGCTCACTATGGTAGTGCAGCATCGGCTGACCGCGACCTACGTGCCGGCTTTTTTGCCGCCATGTAAGGCGGCGCTACCGTTGGCTTGTTGCCAGTTGAAAATTCTGTAGCAAGTAAAACACTGGAAAGATCTTAATAAATAGATTTTTCGTCCGGTCGGCGTTCCGATTTTTAGCGATTTTCGTGGACTCCATAATTGTTGTCCCAGCTTAAATGGATAGCCTGATCATCCCCTTTAAAATACAGATAACTCTTTGAAATAATTGATAGTTAATTCTTAATCGTAATCCTAATCTCAAATTTACTGGAAGGATTAAGATTAAGATTATGATTAAGAAAAATCGCTTCGGACAACATTTTTTAAATAATTTTGCGATTTCTTTGAAACTTATTTCAAAATTTTTTGAATCAGCCCATGCAAACGCATCTGCCCCCATTCAGTTGTACCCATACCCCAGAATTTCCTGAACTGTTAGCTCAACTGAATTGTTCCTTGATTGTGAGCACGTACCAGGCTGGCAAAGCGATTCTCATCAGTTCGGATGGGGAGCGCCTGACACAATTGTCACGACAGTTCGATACACCGATGGGGTTGGCCGTTCAAGCAGACCGTCTGGCCATTGCCACAAAACACGAAGTGATTGTACTGGTCAATGCCCCTGGTTTGGCAACCAGCTATCCCAACAAACCGGATTATTATGATGCTTTGTTTGTGCCGCAAACGGTATATTTATCAGGACAAATCAATTTGCACGACATGAGTTGGATCGGCAATGATTTGATTGCGGTCAATACCATGTTTTCGTGCCTTTGTCGGATTGATCCTTTTTATCATTTTGTGTCCCTTTGGAAACCTTCATTCATCACCAATCTCGCTTCTGAAGATCGCTGCCACCTGAATGGTTTGGCCATGGAGGGGAAGACGCCTCGTTATGTTTCGGCTCTTGGTGCTTCGGATAACCCACAAGGCTGGCGTGATCACAAACTCGATGGCGGCATTCTGGTTGATGTTCCGAGTGGAGAAATCCTTCTGACAGAACTGCCCATGCCTCATTCTCCTCGAATTTATGATGGAAAGCTGTACCTCCTGTTGTCGGCTACGGGGGAATTGGTCACAGTGGATGTTGAAAAGGGAACCTATGATGTCATTAATCAAATTCCTGGGTTTGTACGGGGCATGAGCCGACATGGTGATTATGTTTTTATTGGCACGTCGCTCCTGAGAAAAAAACATCCATTTGGCGATTTACCCCTGCCACAAAACACCAATCTGTTTTGTGGTGTGCTGGTTTTGCATTTACCGACCGGAGCCATTGTGGGACAACTGAAGTATGAAAACTCTTGTGAAGAGATTTATGATGTGCAGGTATTGCCTGGCTTGCAACGTCCAGGAATCTTGCGCCCAGACCAAGACGTGACGCGTTTGGCTTTGTCCATTCCGGAAGCGACCTTTTGGGCAAAAAATAATTCGGTTTCTTAATAACATCTCCCCTCCTCAGTCTTTTTCAGCAAACGCATCAAGATACTTTGTGGATGTGCCTATAAACACCCTACCTTCTGTCTAGTCTGGAAATCCTATCTTCTGCCTATTTCCTGATTGAATTTTCCCTTGGAGAGTGGTAACTAACTGAGAAGTTTGAATATTTTGTGAAAATGTATTTTTGCAACCAAACTAGACAGACTCTGTCTAGTTCGAACTACCTACCTTCTGTCTAATTTAATGTTTCGGCCAAAATAGCATCATCTAAGATATGATATGAAAAAACTAAAAATTCTTACTCTCGAAAAAGAGTGGTACGATAAAGATGAGATTCTGATGCATGCATCATTTCAGATTCTTGTTGATTATGTTGAAAAAGAAAAACCTGACAAAAGCATTGAATGGAACGCAAATAAGGTTCATAAAAAAGCATGGAGTGAGATTTGCGATTTATACAAATGGTGGAAGAAGAAACGGCCTGCCAGAAAAGATCCTTTGGACAACAAAAAACTAAAGCGTCCACCAATTAAATTTAAAAAAATTCCTGGCTCGAATTTCAGAAAATTAGTTGAACCAAATAAAAAGAAATATTCAAAATACTATAAGGCGTTAGAAAAAAGTGTGAAACTAGAACATAAATGGTATAAGGAAGATCAACGGAACCTCCATCGACTTATTAAAATTCGTCCATTTCTTTGGACATAAACATCATGCTCAAGCAATTCTTATGAAGGTGTATCGGGATAATTGTTGTTTTAATCGTCCATTTGATGACCAATCACAACTCAGAATCAAGCTGGAGTCAGAAGCAAAGTTAAGGATTCAAGATGAGATTCGGGCAGGAAGACTTCAATTGATTTGGTCATATATTTTGGAATTAGAGAATGATAATAATCCTTATGACGAGAGGAAGATGCAAATTAATGAATGGAAAAAACATGCTATAATAGACATTCAGGAAACACCTGAAATTATAGATGTAGCTAACTCCTTCATTCATCACAGAGTACGCAAAGTAGACGCATTGCATATTGCTTGCGCAATCAACTCAAAATGTGATTATTTTTTAACAACAGACGATAAAGTTTTAAAGAAAAATAACCTTATTGAGGAAATCTCAATTATTGATCCATTTGGTTTTGTGAAGGAGATTGATCTATGATGACCAACACAGAAATTAAATTAAAAGGACTTCAAATTTTAACCGAATCTCTTGGATTAGTTGAAGCAGAACGGTTTGTTGCTCTCATTCAACAAGAACCATTTGATTACACAAAGTGGAGGGATGGTTTATTTGAAGATCTTACAGTAGAAGAAATTAGTAGAAGAGCAATGGAACTACGAAGAAGAAATGCCGAACAAACGGATTGAGACAGAACGTGACCCTGCACCTTTTTCCAAAGCTATCAATAAATTGAAAGCCATTGCCTTTTCCAAGTTTATCGTTGTGGTCTCGTCTGGTCATCCTGGGCGTTCAGTGAGATAAAACATTCAATAAGACAAAGGAATTACTTTGAAAAAGAAATGCTACATCATTGCGGGACCAAATGGAGCTGGAAAAACCACCTTTGCTACAGAGTTTCTGCCAATTGAAGTGGAATGCTTGAATTTCATAAACGCTGATCTGATTGCTCAAGGTCTTTCTCCATTCCAGCCAGAAAAGATGGCGATAGAGTCCGGCCGTTTGATGCTTCAGCATATTGATGAATCCGTCAGAAAAAACGAATCGTTTGCTTTTGAAACGACTCTCAGTGGAAAAGGATACATCAAGAAAATAAGGGACTGGAAGTCGAAAGGATATGAAGTTATCATTTATTACCTCAAGCTTCCGTCGGTGGAATTTGCAATTGAGAGGGTGAAACTACGAGTTTCACAAGGTGGTCATAATGTACCAGAACCAGATATTAGACGCCGATTCGAAAGAAGTTGGAATAATTTTCATGCAATTTATAAGAAATTAGTGGACTCATGGAGTGTCTTTGACACATCTGGGACACAACCTGTTGTTATTGATGAATTGGAGTGACAATAATGGATAAGCATACTGACTATACAACACTGGGACTAAAAGCATTGCAGCGTGCTGCTGCTAAGGTTTCCGAAAACGCAAGAAAAAATAATTACAAAATTCCTATATGGAAAAATGGGAGTATTGAATTTGAAATCCCCAAAAGTATTACTGAACAAAGCAATGAACCGGAGCTTTAATACAGCGCATCTTGCTTCGTTTTGAGAGAATTACAAATATTAAAATTTCATTTAATTCTAAGCGATAATGGCACGGTTATTTTAACGTTCGTATGCGACGAATCGTTATTAATAAATCACCATCACTTGAGACACAGACGGCCTGCGAGAAGCGGTGCGACGGCGAAACGATAGGTGATTATTAAGAGAAGCAAGATTTTCAATTTGCAAACATAGCCAGAGGTGTATTTCAAGCAAGTGAAAATTGTTTGTGCTTCTTTGTCTATCTAAAATTATCAGTAAAATATTATTTTAAAGATAAAAATAAGGAG
>JANQHV010000270.1 GCA_028282505.1 SAR324 cluster bacterium
CCTTTTTGAATTGATTTCATGAGCTTTGGAAAATTTTCCTCTGTAATTTCCTCAATTTCTTTTGCTTCTTCTTGAAATGCTTTCAATACGGTCTGTGCAGACTCTTCACGCAACACCTCTATTAACTCAGTGTTGGTTAATTTAGGATTTTCTTCAAAAAATAAAGGTAGTTTTTTTTGAATGTCTGCCAGAGTAACCAACCGAGGTTGTAAAATGCGGCATACCTTCCTCAACTTCATCTCATCCTGGTTGGCAAATACCGTTTCCTCTATATAAGGCACCAACCGCTCAAATAAGTCATCAGGCGATAGTTGCTGAATATACTGTTGATTCATCCAATTCAATTTTTCTTTATCAAAAACAGCCCCAGCTTTACCGACACGATCAAAACTGAATTTTTCAATCAATTCCTGAAAAGAAAATATTTCTTGATCATCAGCGGTATTCCAACCAAGCAGGGCAATAAAATTAACCAGGGCTTCTGATAAATATCCCTGATCACGATAATCTTCCACAGCAACATCACCTTGCCGTTTGCTTAATTTAGAACGATCTGGATTTAAAATAAGAGGTAAGTGGGCAAATTGGGGCGGTTCCCAATCCAAATAGCGAAACAGCAACAGATGTTTCGGAAAAGAAGGCAACCATTCTTCACCACGAACCACATGAGTAATTCCCATCAGGTGATCATCCACCACCACTGCCAGATGGTAAGTTGGAAACCCGTCAGCTTTTATCAAAACCTGATCGTCCAGTTGATTGGATTCAATACTAACCGTGCCTCGAATGAGATCAGACATGACAACTTGTTCATTTTCTGGGATCTTCATCCGAATCACATGAGACTGTTTGGTACGTAGTTTTTGCTCCACATCTTGGGAAGACAGATGTCGACAACGGCCATCATAGCGAATAGGCAAACCCTTTGCTTTTTGCTCATTCCTCATCACATCCAACGTTTCTGGAGAACAGAAACAATAATAGGCATTTCCTGCCTCCAATAGCTGTTGGGAATATTGATGATAAACAGACAATCTTTCTGATTGTTGATAAGGCCCATATTCTCCATTTTTATCGGCGCCTTCATCAATATCCAATCCTGCCCATTGAAGCATCTTTACCAAATTTTCTTCGGCGCCTTCCACCAGTCTTTGTTGGTCTGTATCTTCCAAGCGAAAGACAAATGTTCCTTTTTGCTGACGTGCATATAAATAACTGAACAATGCTGTGCGTAATCCTCCGACATGCAAATATCCTGTAGGGCTGGGAGCAAACCGCAAACGAACCATCAACTCTTCCTTTCTATTCTTGAACAGCTTGTTTGACCCATGCTTCTTTTTCTGTTCCTAAATAACGCTGAAATGTAGATCTAGCATCATCTGTATTTAAATTTCGTAAGGCTCTTGCTGCTGAAATACGTACCTGAGCATTGGAATTACTCAATAATTTCCTGGCTGCTTGCTGAACACGTGCTGGCTGAGTATCTGCGAACCTGCTAGAAAACGATTCAAAGGCACGCCGAAGATGAGATGACTGTTCATTTTGGCCGATGTAATTTTCCAGAAAATCCGCAACCCTCTCTTTATCGTATAATCTGAGGGCTTCCAATGCCCGAAAACGATAGGCATTCATCAATGACGTATCTGATGCAATTTCCATTAAAGTCAGATCAGCATCGTCTCCTAACCACTGAAACCACTTGGGCTCCAGCTTCCACTCATACCCTTTCAATAAAGCCAGTACTTGCTTTTTTTCCGGTTGGGCATAAGCGGGATTGATGACCAGCATTCCGGTTATTACAAAAATGAGCATTCCCAGCAAAGGCCATTTCATCTTATGTGTTATTGTTTTTCTCATGACACTCCTTAATTTGTTTGAAGGAACAAAACGTTATTCGAAGTACAGATTATCTAGCAATGGGTGAATGATTAATGATGTAAACTTGATCAGTCGTCAGACTCGTCTGATCAATGACAGCATCTCCTTGCCAAAACATCAGGTTTTCTCCACCAAAACCGAGACAGTCACTGGGCTGAGGTCCTGACAAGACATCACTGGCCTTGCTAATTGGACATTCAGGCGTATCTGCCAACGGATCGAAAGTCCTCCCATCTCTCTCTGTTGGATGAAACAATCCAATAAAATGCCCCATTTCATGAGCGGCTGTTTCTCCAAGCAATTGAATATCCAACGATCCTCCCAGAACATGTGCTTCTAAACTATTCAAAACGCCATTGCGGTTGCTAGCAATCCCCAAAGAACCAGGAATACCAGCAGCAATTCCCAGAGTGCCAGCATCTTCACCAGAAAAATCTTCAATAAAAAACAGATTAATTCGGTCTGCGCTCCCCGTTGACACCAATTCAGCAGTAGTTGCATTATTGAAGTCTGAACTCACCGCTGTAAATTTGCTGTCAGAGAGAACAGTGACTGAATCAATTTCTATTTGCAAACCTGCTTTTTCATAGATATCTTTCACAATTGCCATCGCCCCTTCCACATCAGATGTCGAATACTTGGTACCCGTTAAGTAGGGCTTGAGTTGTAAAACCGAAGAAGTCGGAGTAGAACCAGTACGCAGAGTCAATTTGATATCATTGGTTCCCGCATAATACTGAAAACGCCAATCGCCAGCAACTGAAGCGGAATGATCCGTTACGATGGGTACCAGAACATTTCCATAACCACCTGCGACCATAGCCAAATCAAAAGCAGCTAAAGGATAATCGCCCGTTACAAATAAATCATCACCATTTGGATTAGTCAGAGAAGCAAGTCCAATTCCTGTTGACTCATCCCCAAACGCGGAGACAAGAAAAGAAATGGTATCTGAAGGAATCGTGAATGAAGTGCCAGTTCCCAATTCAATGACTTGTCGACTACTGGTTCCAACACCTGCCCCTGTATCAGCGAGAGTTGTGGTCGTCGTTGTTGTGGTCGTCGTTGTCGTTTCCTCCAAAGGATCATCACTACTACCACCTCCACCTCCACCACCGCCACAACTGGCGAGCACAATAATACATAAAACTGTTAAAAGATAGGCAAATGATTTCATAATATTTCCTTACACATTGTGATGCTTGCAAAAAATGGGTCGAATCTTACAGGGTAATGGAGTCTTTGTAGGCAAGCAAGGTTTATTTTAATCGTTTCACTGTTCTTCGGTAATTCCCACGCTTTGCAACTGTTTGACATAGGCATGTGTATCAAAAGCAAGCATGGCTTTCCTTCATTGAAGTAGTTTCCCTAATTCTTAATTTTGCAACAGCAACTATCTCGCAATTGGGGAATAATTAATGACATGAATTTGATCTGAAGTCAGGGTTGTCTGATCAATCGTAATGTCTCCCTGCCAGAACATTAAATTTTCTCCCCCAAAGTTAATACAATCTGATGGCTGAACTCCATTTTGTGGATTACTGGCTCTAGTAATTGAGCACTCTGGTGTGTCTGCCAAAATATCAAATTGATCTCCTCCTCTTTCTGTAGTGTGAAACAATCCCAACCAATGCCCCATTTCATGAGCCGCTGTTTCTCCCAATAATTTAGAGTGCAAAGAAAAAAAGATGACATGCGCATCCAAACCGATCAAGACTCCATTTTTTTTACCGGCCACGCCTTGTGATCCAGGAATACCAGCAGCAATCCCCAAGACACCTGATGCAGATCCTGAAAAATCTTCGACAAAAAACAAATTGACCTTATCAGCGTGCCCTTTTGAAACTAGAGTACTTGTCGTCGTATCCTCAAAATCAGGACTAATGACAGCAAACTGACTCTCCGAGACCACTTCTACATTTTCCAGTATAATTTGTATACCCACATTTTCGTAAATCTGCTCCAGCCTGCTCAACGCACCCTGGATATCAGATGAAGAATATTTGGTGCCTGTTAAAAATGGTTTGACCACCAATGTTGAGGAAGACAAAGCACCTGTACGCAGAGTCAGCTTGACCTGAGCATCGGTGACTTGTTGAGAATTTTGCAGTCGAAATTTCCATGTGCCTGCCATTAATGAAATATCAGGATGCTTCGGGACCAACACATTACATGTTTTTTGGCTCGCACCACAGTCCTGGAATAATGAGTTGACATCAAGTATATCAATTCCCTGGGGGTTTTTCAGAGTATTGAATTGCACATCGTCCTGAAAACTATGAATCAAAAATGAAATGGCATTGTCAGGAATCGTAAATGAACCTTCGTCAGAAACCCAGCCACCCGTCACTTGCTGAAAAGCAGGTGATGTTAAATCAATCACCGATAAATCACTGGAAAGCTGGCTGGTTATAATCGTAGTAGTAGTCGTGCTAGTCGTCGTGGTGGTCGTTGTGCTAGTCGTCGTCGTGCTAGTCGTGCTAGTCGTCGTGGTCATTGTAGTACTGGTTGTTGTGGCTGTCGTGCTAGTGGTGGTAGTTGTCGTCGTGCTAGTCGTGCTAGTCGTCGTTGTGGTCGTTGATGAATTACTTGCTGCAATTTGTTCTTCCAACTCAGCAATTTGTTCTTCCAACTCAGCAATCTCTGCCTGCAGTTCTTCTACAGTTTCTGAGACTGTGGCCACCACCTCTCGAATCAATTCTTCCACCTGTTGCTCATCTTCAGCATTGACAATGGCAGAAAGAGATTCTGCTAATGTCGAAGAACCCGATTGTTCCGTCACCTCAGACAACGCAGAGTCAGCATTATCAACCGATCTTAGTTCAGAAGAAAGGGATTGTACATAATCTTCCTGAGCTAACAAAGGATCTTCCCCTTCTACCTCTTCTATAAGATTGACTCCACTTTGAGCAGCTGCATCCAGCAAAACCGATCCCAGGCTGGAATCATCTGTAAAATCTCCACTGGTGAATGTGTAAGGAGAAATATTAGGCTCTCCTTCTTCGTTAATACCAAAACGGTTGATCAATACGCTGTCTTCAATAAGCGTCAAACTGGTTGCAGATTGGTCCCCTTTTTCTTCAAAAATTTCTGCAACAGCAGTGGTGATTTCATTAACATTGGCCGTTACTTCTGACTCCTGTTCCACAACAACAGCAGAATATTCTTGGTCATTTCCCTGAGAAACAACAATAGAAAGAGGATAAACACTTTCATCAATAGATGCTTCAAAACTATATTGGCCCTCAGCATTTGTGAAGGTCGTTGCTATCACATTTCCCTGGGCATCTTTTAGTATGACCTCTGTATTAGGAATGATTCTGGAGAGCTCGCTGGTTGCTGTCCCTTCTGCTTCTGCTAATGCAAACACGCCACTGATTTTGGTAACTTCTTGTGTCGATGATACGGGAAGTGTTTCTTCTGTAGTTGTACTTTCGTTCTCTAATGAAGGACCATTGGAGCTACCTCCACCACCACCTCCACAGCCAATCATTCCTAAAATAATTAGACCGATCACAGAAAATAAAGCTATTCTTCGATTTGTAAGCATCATTTCACTTTCAAAAATCTGTTATCCCCTGATCCTGCTTCTGAAATAGATTCACATTCATAGAGGATATTACACGTGAAGAGCTCTTAACGATTTGCCAAAGGAAAAAATAAAACTCTTCATTTTATTAATAGACGTCACAACAGTTGACAATTTTTAAAAAGTGTATAGTTTTTTTGAAAAAAACTAAACGCAATTTTACTTCAAATATCATATCAACGAAATATGAAGAAATTGTGAACATCACCTGAAACAGAGAATTACTTGACTTATACACTATACCTCTATAAGGTAATTTTTTATTCAATTGCTCACCACCAACTCTCAAGCCAACAGTCATCAATATCAGAATAAACTGGCAGTTTTATTCTCGTCAAACAAACAGACTCTATAGTGTTCTATAAAAGTTTTTTCTTGAAGCTCTCCTTTTTTTCAAAGGGGGGGGGAAGAACAATCCACATGCGGAAATTTTGAAAAAACTTTTCTGAAACACTATGTTCACACTTTAATACCAAACAGGAAAGAATATGTATCCCAACCATGAAGATCAAATTCGCCGCTTGAACAAAATCGAGGGGCAAGTCAAAGGTATTCGTAAAATGATTGAAGATCGTCGTTATTGTGTTGACATCGTTTCTCAAGTCAAAGCAGCAATGGCAGCACTACGTCAAGTGGAACTTGGCATATTAGAGTCTCATATTCAGCACTGTGTCCAGGCAGCCATGCAAACAAAGGATACATTAGAAGTTGAAGAGAAAATTAAAGAAATCATGAAACTTGTTGGTAAAATGCCATAGAATTAGAAAAATGACAGACTCTGTTGCTAAAAATCCAACCAATCCCCACTTTCTCATTCTCACAGAGCCTCATCGCATGTTTTTTGCGTTGGGGACTATCTTATCGATTCTCGTTGTGAGTTGGTGGGTTTACTACCAATACTTACTTAAAATAGGACTGGCCCACCCTCTACCTATTTCTGCTCCCAGCATCCACATGTACACCTTAGTGTATGGCATGAGCACCAGTTTTATTCTTGGTTTTATATTAACAGTATTTCCCAGATGGCTCAATTATCCTGCCATCCCCAACAAATGGATCACTACATTTTTTTTCTGTTATTTATGCGGCAACTTAATTTATCTTCTTGGATTATTCGTTAACAGAATTTCTTGGATCACGGTTGGTAGTTTTTTCAATTTTCTTGGTTTTTTACTGGTCTGGGGAACTCTGCTGAAAGGGCTTTATCAAGCCAAACACCCTGATAAGATGCAACCTACCGTGGCACTATTAGGATTCACCGGAGGAGTTTTTGGAAGTGGGAGTTATTTGATATTTTCCATCACCGAAGAGCACATTTTTTATCAAATCAGTTATGGGATAGGGATTTACTTTTTCCTTTACCTGATCATTTATGCGGTGATTTATCGGATGATTCCATTTTTCACACAATGTGTTTTTTCTGATTATAAAATTATCCGTTATCCTTATGTTTTACTAGCTTGCCCCTTTTTAGTGGGAATTAAAACCATCTTTTTTGTTTTAGGGCTGCCAAAATTTTATTGGATTCCTGATGGAGGCTTATTGATTATCACACTCTGGCAATTTCATGCCTGGCGATTTTTTATGAAAAAACCAGTCATGTTGCTAAAAATGCTCTACTTATCAGTGGCATGGTTGCCAATATCCAATATCATTTTTATTGCATACTCCATCTACATTTATATATATGGACAAATTAATCTGCAATTTGAAGAAGCTGCTTTGCATGGGCTTACAATTGGGTGCTTTGGATCGCTTGTGTTTGCAATGGCCACCCGGGTTTCTCTTGGCCACTCAGGCAGGAAACTGCATAGTGGCAGACTAGTGGATGCTCTCTTTTGGTCTTTACAAGCAGCATGTGTTACCCGTATTCTTTCTGGTCTATATTCTGTCATAGATCCCGCTTTCTTTGTCCATAACTATCATGCTGGATATTTTTGGCTGATGAGTTTTGGTATATGGGCTGTTAAATTCCTTCCTATTTACTTTTGCCCCAGAGTGGATCAATGATATCAATCACTTACAAGAAAATGTAATTTTTACACTCTATCGTGCTTTTGTAATTGATGTTCTGTTTTAATTCCTGTATTATGCCGAATTTCATATTTGAGCCATAGAAATTACCACTTTTTGTTATTTTAAATACAATAGAAAGTTACTTTAAACGCGCCCTAAACATGAGGATATCTATTTTTAAACACTGTTGTCCTGTGATCAAAAAAAGAATAGATTTCTTTAATTCTTCCTTGACACCTTCCTCAAGAAATTCATAATACAGTCATATATTTGAAATTCATTCATAAAAATGACTGAGGGCTGATAACTTTTCTCTTGTAATCACCAGAAAGTAGATTATGGATTATTTTATTGTTCTTCTACTGATCGGTCTCGCTGTTGGACTTGTCAGCTCTGCATTATGGATTTCTTTCCTGCTTGCTCCTCGTAATCCTGGAGGCATCAAGAATGAGCCTTATGAATGTGGAGAAGAAACCATTGGTTCCTCATGGGTTCATTTCAATGTAGGTTACTACTTATTTGCACTCATCTTTCTAATTTTTGATGTAGAAGCCGCATTTTTATTTCCTTGGGCTGTTGTTTTCCGGGAAGTGGGCATCATTGCACTGATTGAAGCAGGACTTTTTATCTCAGTTTTGTTGGTCGGATTAACATATGCTTGGAAAAAGGGAGTATTAGAATGGGTTTAACGAAAAAAGAAGAATATGCATTTGATACAATGCCAGGAGTCGATGTTGTTTTGACAAAAATAGATCATGTGGTCAATTGGGCTCGTTCAAACAGTTTATGGCCATTGACCTTTGGTACAAGCTGTTGCGCCATCGAAATGCTGATGGCAACAGGAGGACCTCGCCATGACTTAGCACGGTTTGGGGCCGAAGTGACTCGTCCTTCGCCCAGACAGGCAGATTTGTTGATTTTGGCGGGCACTATTGTGAAGCGGATGGCCCCACGGTTGAGAACACTATATGAACAAATGGCAGAACCACGTTATGTCATTGCCACAGGAGCCTGCACGATTTCGGGCGGGCCTTTCATCTACCATTCTTATGCTACAGTTCGTGGAGCAGATGAGATCATCCCTGTTGATGTGTATGTCCCAGGCTGTCCTCCCAGACCAGAAAGCCTGCTGTATGGTTTGCTGACATTACAGAAATTGATCAAACAGGGACAAACCATCCGAAAGCCTGGCATACGGCATAAACCTGTAGTTACTGAAATTCCTGACGGGGTATCCAGGGAAGATATTACAACAGAAATGGTAGAACTGCTGGAACATGACTCTGTTGTAAACATAGAAGAAACTTTAGAAAATTTGGAACGCCCAACAGGTATTTAAAATATGACAACTGAAGAACTTTTCCAGATTATATCTGAGCTGGAACCTTCTGCCAAACAAAGTGAAAAAACCTCTGATCGTCCAACGGTGGAAACACCCGCAGAAACACTGGTGTCTTTGATGCAGAAGCTAAAAGATGATTCCCGTTTATCTTTCAACATGCTGCTGGCTCATACTGCCGTCGACTGGTTGGAGGAGGGACAGTTTGAGCTGGTTTATCAACTGTATTCTCCGCAAAACCAACAATATTTAGCAGTATTAGTCTATATCCCCCGCAATAATCCAGTTATACCCACAATCAGTTCGATCTGGCGAATTGCTGAATGGCAAGAACGAGAGGTTTATGATTTGTTCGGAGTACTATATGACAATCATCCTGATTTAAGAAGACTCTTTCTCGAAGATGATTGGACTGGTTTCCCACTTCGGAAATCCTATCAAGACGATTTTATTTTGGAGCGCCCTAAATGAGTGTCAATATCACAACCCTTGATGAGCGTACCCGGGTTACTGCAGAAGCAGACAGTCCGTTGGATACAGAAGAATATTTTGTCAATATGGGTCCCCAACATCCCGCCACTCATGGAGTGTTGCGTTTGGTGCTCAAACTGGATGGGGAAACAATTCGTGAAGTAATCCCAGTATTAGGCTACATTCATAGAAGTATCGAAAAAATATGCGAACATAGCACATACCGACAAATTGTTCATTTAACGGATCGCATGGATTACTTGTCCTCCATCATGAACAATTGGGCAGTTGCCCTGACGGTTGAAAAAGCAGCCAAAATTGAGTTGACGGAACGGATTGAATACATCCGTACCATTGTCTCTGAACTGGAACGCATCCACAGCCATCAAGTGGCCTGGGGTGTGATGGGGATGGACTTGGGAGCGTTCACCCCGTTTCTCTATGGATTTCGAGACAGAGAGTTGGTGACTGATATTCTGGAAGAGACAATAGGTGCACGGCTGACCATGAATTATATCCAGCCGGGTGGGGTCATGTTCGACATTCATCCAAATTTTGTCAAGAAAGTCAAAGACTATCTAACATACTTCCGTCCCAAACTCGATGAATATGAAGACCTCATGAGTGGTAACCCTATCATCCAACAAAGGTTACGGAATGTCGGTACCATGGATGCAGAAACGGCAATATCGTATGGGGCAACAGGTCCTGTTCTGCGAGCGAGTCGTGTTCCTTATGACTTGCGGAAGATTGAGCCATACGGAATGTATGGCAAAGCAGATTTCGATGTAGCCATTGGTACAGTAGGCGACAGCTGGGATCGATACTATGTGCGTATTGAAGAAATGCGACAATCCCTGCGAATCATTGAGCAACTGATTGACAACATCCCAGAAGGTAAATTCATGGTCAAAAAGCCTGCCGTTAAAATTAAAATTCCGGAAGGTCGCCATTATGGACATGTGGAAACAGCTCGTGGGGTATTAGGTGTGTTTATTGTTTCTCAAGGCAAAGACATTCCTTATCGTATGTATTTTCGCACACCGAATTTTCACAATTTGTGGTGTACCACAGCCATTGCCCCTGGAGGACGACTTGGTGATTTAGTCTCTATCACCGCTTCGCTAGACTTAGTTATTCCGGATATTGATCGTTAAACAAAAATCAGCAAAACCTTTATGAACATAGCAGACTTCTTCTCGATACCTATTTTGAATATTTCCAGTTCCAGTTGGGAAACCGTCACTATTGCTCAACGCGCTGCGCAGGCATTATCCGCTAACTCAATTGAACTGACAGCAGTTTTTCTAGTACTCTCAATACTCATCACCCTTTCTCTGTTAGCCGGGTTAGGAGTCGTACTGATTTATGCAGAACGCAAAATTGCTGGACATTTTCAATGCCGTCTTGGACCAATGCGAGTCGGCTGGCATGGAACAATGCAGGCACTGGCAGATGTCCTCAAATTATTGCTCAAAGAAGATATCGTTCCTGCTCGTGCTGATAAATTATTGCACCTGGGGGCACCATTTTTAAGTATATTGGCAACAGTACTCGGACTGGCAATCATACCAATCAGTCCAAATATCCAAGTCATTGATGTCAATATCGGAGTGGTTTATGTGACAGCGATTACAGGATTAGGCGTTTTGGGAGCATTAATTGCCGGATGGAGTTCTAATAACAAATGGTCCTTATTGGGAGCGATGCGTGCTGGCGCCCAAATCATTTCTTATGAATTATCCGCAACCTTGGCAATCCTGGTGATCGTTTTATTTGCAGGTTCTCTTCAACTTTCTGCAATCGTCCAAAGTCAGGCAGAAGGATGGTGGATTTGGCGGGCTCACATCGTGGGTGTGATTGCCTTCTTTGTCTTCCTGATCGCTTCGACTGCAGAGTTGAACCGCACCCCGTTTGACTTGCCGGAAGGTGAAAGTGAATTAACCGGTGGTTTTCATACTGAATACTCCGGTTTGCGCTTTGCTTTCTTTTTCTTATCAGAATTTGTTAATATGTTTGTTGCCTCTGCACTGGTCGTCACTCTATTTTTTGGAGGATGGATGCCATTTTATATTGGCAACTGGGAAGCATTCAACTCGATCATGGATCTAATTCCTCCAGCAATCTGGTTTGCTGGCAAAAGTGCTTTTTTTATTTTTCTCTTAATGTGGTTCCGATGGACCTTTCCACGGCTGCGTATCGACCAGTTGATGCGCCTGGAGTGGAAAATTTTATTACCAATTGGATTTGCCAATATTTTCTTGGCATCTCTGGTGATTCTAACAGGATTTTATTTTTAGATAACACGAAGGGAGTAGAAAAATGGCATTTATCAATCTAAAGAAAACAGACAAGACTACAATGCAATTTGGGGGATTCAATGTAGACGTTGTGGAAGCACCCAGGGGTGCCCCTAGTGATACATTGTTTGGAATGATAGGTAATATCCAAAAAGTATTTGTCTCACTTCTCAAAGGAATGAAGGTAACGATTTCCTATTTGTTAAGACCTTCTACGGTAGTCACCCAGCAATACCCTGAAAATCGAGAAACGTTACAAATGTTTGATCGTTTCCGATCCAGGCTCGTTTTCAAGTATAATGATCAGGGAGAGCACAATTGTACAGGGTGTAAAGTTTGTGAAATTGCTTGTCCTAATGCATCTATTATTATTGATACTCAAAAAGGAGATATTACAAAAAAAGTAGAAATTGACCGATATACCTGGCGGTGGGACATTTGTACATTTTGTAATGCATGCGTGATGGTATGTCCTCATGATGCTTTAGAAATGACTGGCGATTTTGAATCGGCGGTATATGATCGCAGACTTTTGATTTATAACTTAAATTCTTATGCAGGCCCTCCAGCAAAAGTATTAAAAAAGATGGAAGATCCGGAACACAAGCAGCAATCAGTTGTGACTCGCGATGTCTTTTCTGGACCCATTCCCATGACGGGGACTGCAATAGCAGGAATTCCTGCACTGGCAAAACACGAGGAGAGACCCAACAATGTGGAATGAAGCAGCAGGAACATTTGTCTTTTATTTAATTGCGTTTTTTTCAATTTTCACGGCACTCACCGTCGTATACACACGGAGAATTTTACGGGCTGCTATGGCCTTAGCCTGTGTGTTGGTTTGCAGTGCCGGCTTTTATGTCATGTTGGGCTATGAATTTCTGGCTGGTGTCCAGGTTTTGGTCTATGTCGGAGGTATTGTTGTTCTCATGTTGTTTGCGATCATGTTGACCAGTTCCGCAGAATTGATTGTAGATCGCCCTAGTTTTCAACGTAGATTTGTTGGTGTTTTGATTTCTATTGGTTTTTTCTTCGTCACCACCACTGCATTCTGGGCAACAGATTTTCCTCTTGCTGAATCGCAAGATACAATGTATACCCAAACTTCTCTTGAAG
Organism: SAR324 cluster bacterium; assembly: GCA_028282505.1. Taxonomy (GTDB): domain Bacteria; phylum SAR324; class SAR324; order SAR324; family NAC60-12. The sequence goes on from JANQHV010000270.1 coordinate 12,710, forward strand.
GAGAAAAAGCTGAATCCTTTGACGATGTGGTGGAAATAGGAAAAAAATTATTAGATTATGGTTCCGAAGGGTACGTTTTGCCTTTTGAAATAATATCCCTCTTGCTCCTCTCAGTGATGATTGGCGGTATTATTATTGCGCGCAAATCCCCTCAATTGGAAAACAAAGA
>JANQHV010000503.1 GCA_028282505.1 SAR324 cluster bacterium
AGGGCAATGAAGCCTCCCTCGACAGTATTGTTGATCCCATTTTGGAAGCAGCTGCCGAAAACGAGGTTGACTTAGTGGAAGGAAATGAAAATTTATTTACCAATGAAACTTTCTTGACCGACCTGTCCCGCCAGCTTCAAGAAGTCGATAATCCTGATTTTAGTGAATTGTTTGCCATCAATGGAAACTCCACCCTGGATTTGATCGAGACACTGGAAGAGTTGAGTGAGCCCGATGCCACCGATTCTCAAATTGAAAACTCCATTGCCACTCTGGTAGAGGCTTCAGAAGCCACTCAGTCCCAAACAGACCAAACCGTGGCAGCCATTGACGTGGCTATTGAAGAGGAAGACAACAACACGACCACCTCAACCACCTCAACCACAACATCAACCACCACGTTACCGTCCATTCAAACGACGACAACCACTACTACCACAAGTACGACGACAACCACAACGACAAGTACGACGACTACAACAACCACCACGACGACAAGTACGACGCATATTGTAATTATCGTGCCCCCCACCTCAACGACCACAACGACCAGGATCAGACCTGCCAGACCCTCTGTATCCAATCCTGAGCCTGCCTCTGACAGTACTGTCAATCCGGGTAGATCCGGGCAAATATTGCGGGTGTACGCGCCTGATGCCACCAGTGGAGAATTTTATTATGACGATGATCGCAATATTGATTTTTTCATGGAGGCGACCCGAAACGGAGATTATCTGGAAGCGACCATTCCTTATGCCTCTCAAAGAATGACCAATCGAGGAACCAATTATTGGTTTGTGGAAGCCACCAATTCTGCTGGTACAACCCGATATCCTGCCAATGGAACGCTTTCATTCACGGTGGGTAATACGACAAATCCACCAAATTCCCCGCCAGGCTCCAGTACTCCCACAACTACGACCACCACAACTTTGTCTTTTAATGACCTTGAGTTCGAACCAAATGATTCCATGACAACAGCAAATTCAATCAGTTTTGCCACAACCATAGAAGGTTATCTAGACACTGATGATGACAATGACTATTACCAGGTTACGGTCACCCGAAATGGCCGCCTTCGTTTAACCTTAAATCCGACATCCCATTCATCCTTGCACTTGATCAATTCCAATAATCAGACACTGCGCACCAGAAGTGGTTCCAGTCGCTTGAATATTGATTATAACGTCGGTCCTGATACCTATTATGTGCGTGTCACCGGCAATATGTCTTCCTCTACTTACAGTCTGCAAGTCAGTGGGGGTGTTTTCTAATTTGGTACTTTAGTTCTGAAATTTTAATCACTTCCCATCACATGCAGTTTCAAATATTTCCGAAGCGAAAAATCGTCCAGAAAATTGTCAGAGCTATTAACATCAACAAGCTTAAAAAAAATCATCAATAAAATCATATGATTAACAAAAAATTCACAATTTTTTCAAAAATTATTTCCCATCCTGCCGTCTATATTAGTGTCTCTAAAATCTGTTTGTCAGTCTATCTCACATTCAGATCATTTCTGCCACAAAGCCATAGAGATGGAAAATAAATCAAAGCAGTGGCCCATCTCTATGGCTAAATTTTCTTATTGTCTTGAAAAGAATTTCAAAACGGAGAAAGAAAGAACGAGACAGTTCTCGTTAAATGGACACCAACTGTTATTTTGAAGGAGTATCATGAAACTATTCACAGCAATATTTACTGGCTTGATTTTATTAGGACTGATCGGTTGTTCAGAAACCGCAAATGTCCCTTCGGTTGATTCTGAAACTGCACAACGAACAGGCCCAGATCGTCCCGACTGGTGTATGAATGAATTGGAAATGGAAGGGGATACCATGTATTTTTCGGGACTCTCCAACATTTACGCCACCGAAAAAGGGGCACGCAGCGACGCCAGACGAGATTCGATCAATTCGGTGGTTCAATATTTAGGCACGTTGGCCAAGACAAAATATGAAGAAGCCTCTATTTCTTACGGATTGAGCAGCCAAACGATGGACCCGACCACTTCAGGCCGTCGCTTTGAGAAGCAAGTTGCCGCCAATGTGGCCAGAGGTTTGAGAGTCACTAAATGGCATACCGAACGAGAAACCGATTCCATTGGAAAGTGGGGATATAAAGTATGCGCATTAGGGACAATTCCCAAATCCTCCATCAACAACTCTTTCCGGAAAACTGCCAAGCAGAATATGCTAGATGCCCAGAGAGAGGCAGAAAGGGCAGCGACAGAACAAGCCAAGGCACAAGCAGAACGTGCCAAAGACTTTTGGAAAGACATGCAGGAGCAAGGATTACTGGATTAAGCCATGAAAACCATCGTCCCCCTTGGAATTGGTCTGATTTTCTTTTTGATGGCGTGCCGCACCAATGCCCCGGTTCCTCTTTCTCAGGGAATGGGTCAAGCGACTCCAACAAACATTCAAGAAGAACTGATGTGGCGTCGTCCCGATCCCTCACCAGAATGGGTGCTCAAAGGACATTGCCCTGATGATGAACAATTCTTATGCTTTATTGGCCATTCATCCAAGCATGTGGAAGAGCGACGCGCTCTGCATGAAGCCAAAGTGGATGCGACTAATAAATTTGTTGAGTATTGCGGGATGGAGGTGGAGGTGTTCAATGAATATCTGGAAACGACCACGGGTCAAACTTCCAGTGTCTTAGACTCAGCCGTCCAGTCTTCGTTTTCATCCACTCAACAATCGAATGCCTATGTGAGTCGGATCAAGGTTTCCGAAAGATTTATCGAATATTTCAAGAGGACACAGGGTGGAACAACATTTCCCAATGTTTATAAAATAGTCGTCAAGGTCAGGGTGCCACGAGATGAGTATAACCGAGTTCAAGCATGGAAACAGCAAAGAAAAGCCAAGCAACAGAAAGAAGCCAGAGTGGCCCAGGTCGATTCAGAAATTCGCCAATTCATTGAAACGGCTCTGGCTCTGAAAAAACAAGGTCAAATCCTGGCAGCATTGCGACAACTCAAACATGCCAGACACACTGTCAATGAAAGCAATCTTTTTAGCAAGAATGTGCATCTCTCTCATATTGCCAGGGAAGAAAGTGTGTTAGTGGGACAACTACAGATTCAAAATGATTCTCAACCAATACTACAGGTGGAGCCAGGAGAAATTCCAACACCTTTGGCAGTCCAGGTAACTTATCGCACTGAAGCAATAACAAAACCGGTTGCTGATTTTCCCCTGGCTTTTCGTCATAAGGAGAATAAAGTCATTCGCACAAGTGACACACATGGAAAAGCAATCTGGCAATTACCTGCTTACTCCCTTGAGGACTCCTTTGACGTAGAAGTGGTTCCTGATCAGGATCGCCTGGCATCCCTGATTTCTCCAGCAGCGTGGGAAAGTTTGAGTACCAAGCAAGTAGTCTTCACGATCCGAGTGCAAAAAACTCAATTAACGATGCTGGAAAAAACCATACAATCACCAGTCGTTTCTGATTTCCACGCCTCTCTTGCAATGGAACCTGCTCAGAAAAACTGGAAAACTGGAGAAACCATCACATTATACGCAAAATGTGAACAACGATGCTATTTCCGAATATACCATCTCGACGAGCAAGGACAGATTCAAGTGCTGGAAGATTCCAAAGGAAGACGACTGCCGAAAAATCGTGAAGCTCCCGTTTTTAAAGCAACCTTAACCACTCCAGGAAATTCCCGGATGATTGCTACTTTTTCAACGGATCGTTTTTCCAATGACTATGAAACCAATGTCCCCATTTCCGTAGAGGATTTTGTGGCCTTATTGAAAAGTTTTCGTTTGTCCGATGGCGCGAAAGCAGAGATTCATAAAGAAATAGTGATTAAACCCTAAAGCTGTTGCGCCATTAAGAGTTCAACTGCTATACACTGAGTTCGGGCCCTTTCCTTCTCCTTGGGGAAAGGGCCTGGGTGAGGAGAATCGAGCAACAGCGACCAATTACACTTTCACCAAACGAGAATACCATGCAAAACAAATTTTTGAGCCGATTGGACATGGCTTCGCCATGGAAAAAACAATTTTTGGTGGGCATTTTGATTTTTTTGTCCTGTTCGTGGGCCTGGGGAATGAAAATGCCTGCGGAGATATATCGTCAAGTCAGCCCCAGTGTCGTGCTGTTGATCAGTAACCATGAAAACAGCACGACTCATGCTAAAGGAACGGGCTCCATCATTGGAAATGGACTTGTCCTGACCAATGCTCATGTTGTTCTCGATCAAGATGGAGCCCGTTATTCCGAAATTACTGTATTTTTACGTCCAGAGAATGTGAATGACAATGCAGTCCGTTTATTGAAAGATGGCTATCGGGCGAAAGTGCTTCATCTCCATCAGCCCCTGGACCTGGCATTGCTTTCCATAGAGGGATTACCTCCAATTGATCCGGTTGTCCTGGGAAATGCGGAACAAATGGGAATTGGCGATCCTGTATTAGCCATTGGGCATCCTGAAAACGGAGGACTCTGGTCGTTGACATCTGGGCGCATTGGCTCCATCATTAAAAATTTTCGTGAAATCGAAGGGAAACATGTTTTACAAACAGAAGCCAGTTTGAACCGTGGTAATTCCGGTGGCCCTTTGCTCAATTATTACGGACAAATGGTAGGTGTGAATACCAGTGCGGCCCGCCAGGCTGATGATGGGTTGACCATCACAGGAATCAATTTTGCTGTAAACTCAAACGTGGTACAACGCTGGTTGGATGGCGTGGGAATCTCTCTCAGCCTCCACTCTCTCCCAACACCGGTTAATGTTGCAGTGGCTGAACAAGGGGCTGCACCACAACCGGCCCCTGTGGCTATTGAGAAACAGGCTCCATCCCAAGCACCCGATTTGCCAACAGAGGAATCTCCATCAGTTGCTGCTGCTGAGGTCAATCCACCTGATCCGTCAGGATCATCTCCAGCAACGCCAGATTTTCATGAATCCACCTCATCCAACATTCCTTCTTCGCCGACCACCGGGGAAAATCAACTACTCACTCCCAAACGTACCTTCAAAGATGAAGATTTATTTGAAGCAGTGGTGCAACAATTTGAAAAGAAATTCGAAAAAGAAATGGAAAAGGAATATGATGACATTGACACAACTATGGAACGGGTGTTTAATTCATTTTAATATTGCATAGAGTGGTACCTATGGAACATTTGAGACCTTATATCAATTCACGTTTAGAAAGCGACAACTCCTGGTGGTATCATGGCAAGCCGAAAGCGAGAAGTCTAAAAATCTTTCCTGCCTGCCTGTGGCAACCCCGTCAAAATGGCAAAGTCAACATTTTCAATGCAATCTGGTATTATTTGTTGCCATGCCTGTTATGGGGAATGATCTTTTGTATACAACCTGCTTTCCTTTGGGCTGGTGAAATCCAATCAATGGCACAAGCCGCATCGGTTATTGTCAAAAAATTGGATGACGGCCTGAGTGTGACTCCATTGTCTGTCCAGATCAAACGCCTGACCCTTGAAGACACTCCAGCATCCAGTTCCTTTTCTTTGAAATTTTTGACCATGGTACAAGCTGCCATGACACATTATCCAGAAGACTTTATAAAAATAGAGTACCTGGAAAATACCCCAAAAAACCTCTCACGAGGAGGAATAACCAATGTCAACTCCTTTGTTTCTCAACAAACCAGAGAAACCAAAGCAACTCTGGAAGGACAATATCGTCAAATCCAGGATAAGGTGATTGTCAATCTACGTCTGATCTCCTCCAATGGGGAAAAAATTGCAGATGCGGAAGTCGCCTTTCCCTCAACCATCATTGATGTTCCCCTGAAACCCGACAATCTGAAAAAAATACAAAACACGGAAAAAGACATCTCCTCCGTATTTGTCTCAACAGAAAATGGTTTCAGGATTCGCCTGGATACCAATAAAGGCAATGGAGCTACTTATCAGGAGGGGGAGGAAATCAAAGTATATTTCCAAACAGAAAAAGACACCTACGTGAAGGTACTTTATGTGGATGCCGAAGGAAATCGAATCACCCTATACCCCACAGAAAAAGACCCTGTGGAAAAATTGGCGAAAGGAAAAGTCCATGATTTGACCCGCCGCACCCGTTGGCAAATTACTTGTGAAACAACTTGTGGTACAGAAGTGCTCCTGGCCTTCGCCTCTCCTTATCCTTTACCGACTAATGAAGATCTGGATTTTGGCGGAGGCCTCCGAGGATACCACCCCAAACGAAAACTGCGTGATCTTTTGAGAACATTGCGGGGAATCCAACCACAACCTTCTTTCTCGACTACACAAATTTACCTGACCACCGTTCCAAAACTATAAAAAAAGGGGACAGGTTCATTTTTTGTTAAACTATTTAACAAAAAATGAACCTGTCCCCCTTTTTCTATACAGATGGTGGAAAAACGATCAGTTTTTGATACGCTTTCAAGGCTTCCGGTGCAGCCAACTTATTCCAGGTTTGCAGTTGTTTAACAGAAACACGGTACTTTCTTGCCAGCAAGGATAAGGTATCTCCTGGTCGGACAGTAATGGTCCGTTTGGAATTACGGGTATTGGAGGCAACCAATGCCCTATCTGAAGCCAACATGGAATAGACTTTCCCGGTGGGCAGATAAAACTTGAGCCGTTGATTGATTCTAATCAGGTTATTGGAACCAATTTTGTTCCACCAGCGCAACCGTGTGACCGTGGTATTGTACCTTTTGGCCAGTTTCCACAGATTGTCCCCTTTTCTCACTCGAAAATAAACAGGGGCTCCATGTTTTTTAAGCAAACGAGTGATATAGGGTGATTTATCAGCCAGAACAACTCGTTCTTTCCACTGTATGTATGGATTGGGATTCTTTGCCAAAGAGACCAGTAACCTCTGTTCACTTTCAACAGTCGGCAAATAAATACTATATTTTCTCTGGTTGAGGGGTGGTACGGCTTTGATGAGGAAGCCATTGAGCAACAGTAATTTTTCAAAAGGCTGATTGCTCCGCTTGGCTACCTCCTGCAGGGAAAAATTCGTGGATAGTTCAATTTTTTCTCCACTGAGCGGAGGCAACTTTTCAATGTGATCAAAACCGTATTTTTTTAAATTCTTAGAAATGATCGTAATTGCCATAAAGTCTGCAACATATCGTTTGGTTTCCTTTGGTAAATTCAAAGTCCAATAACTGACAGGACGTTTTTTGGCTTTTGCGATACGAATTCCCTTGCGCACACGTCCTTCTCCCGCATTATAAGCGGCCAGGGCCAATTCCCAGGAATTGAATGTCTCATAAAGATGCTTCAAAAGCCGGGCAGCAGCATGAGTTGATTTAACAATATCCAGTCTTTCGTCAACCCAACGGTTTTTTTTCAGTCCATACGTTCTGCCAGTTGCTGGAATAAATTGCCACAATCCTGCAGCTCCTGCCGGAGAATACGCTCGATGGTCATAGTTACTCTCTGTGGCAACCAAATAGGCCAGATCCAGAGGCACTCCTTCTTCTTTTAAAATACGTTTAATCAGTGGTAAATATTTCCCAGATCTTCGAATTCCTACTTCTACTGATTTTTTGCGTTTTTTGAGGTAGTAATTCAATACCTGCTTGACCCGTTTGTTGAAAACAATCGGAATATCGTAAGTTACCTGCTCTGGAGAATCATGGTCACTCACGGCGCTGGTTGTCTCCCTTTTGTAGGAATGATCTGTTTTTTCTGATTGGGAACTGATCTCGTTTTGCTCTACTGAAAAAGGTTGTTTCCACCTGGAAGGTTGATTCAGGGATTCATCCTCTGTAAAAGGAGTATCCTCTTTCACAGTATATTCTGAATCACGAATTGGAGTATCGACGGGAGCCTGGTCACTTGCAGGTGGTGAAAGAGAACTCACACTGCTTTCCAGGTCGTCTTTGGTAATATCTTTTTGTGATAATGGAGATTCTTTGGTAATAGCAGGCGCACTCAGAGATTGGTGATCGAGCGGCTCTACAGAGTCTCCTTCAAGAACCATTGAGGAACCATTGTCTAAATTAGCATGGATTTCCTGGTTTGGAGAAGACGCAGGTGTTTCAGAAAAGACACGCTGGTCTGAAAATTCAGATTTGTATTTGGATAAGTCTTGTCGTGGGACGGTACAGGCAGCTACCAAAAAAATGGTAGCTACCCATCCCAGCCAACAGTATTTCGATTGACACATTGTCTGACGTCCATGTCTGACTGAGTACAAATTACCACTCTAGCATCATGCTAAAGTATGATGA
>JANQHV010000566.1 GCA_028282505.1 SAR324 cluster bacterium
AAATGAAGATCAGCCATAAACTCATTTTCAGTTACTTACTCATTGCTCTGTTCATTGGGACAGGTTGTTACTTAGGAGTAGACTCTCTGCATAAAATTCGTCGTGCTTTCAATGAAGTCAATCAGGAGTTTTTACCAGTCATCCAAACCCTGGAAAACATAAAATTTGGAGGCTTACGAATCATCGCCTCGACCAGTGAGATAGTCCTGATTCAATCGGAACGAGACAAAAATAACATATCTCCTCCTGGCAACGCATTGACCGAAGAAAAAATTTTGATTACATTAGAAAAAAGTAATTACGAACGGTCTCTTCAAGCATTCACAGCATTGGCTGAAAAATTTGCACCAGAGTACGATGAATTTCTTCAAAAAATCAAAATGGCAGGACAAGCCATTCAAACGACAAGCAACCAGATTATCCAACTGAAACATCAGGGAATTTCTGGAGAAAAGATCCTGACCACACAAGAAAAATTCCGACAGGAAGAGCAAGCCTTTCTCAATGCCGTGAATGCGGCAATTCAGCATGAAATTGAAGAACAGCAGGAAGGTCATGCCAATGTCATCTCAGCCATCGACACAGCAATCACCATTATTTTCATTGCGGCAGGTGCCTCTTTGGTCATTGTTATTTTTTTCATTGTTTTGACCACCAGTTCCCTGGCAATCTCCATCAATAAATTAAAAGAAGCCGCCATTGAAATTGGGAAAGGAAAACTGGATACTTCCCTCGATATTAACTCACGAGATGAGCTGGGACTGCTCTCCAACACCTTCAACCAGATGGTCCAGGATTTAAATAAAGCCTATCGGGAAATAGAATCTTCCAAAAATTATTTGCAAAACATCATTCGATCGATGACGGACATGCTGATTGTCATCAATCCGGATAGCACAATCCGCACCGCCAATCCAATCACTTTGAATATTCTAGGTTATGAGGAGCAAGAACTGATTGGGGAGCCTGTTGGCACGATCATCGAAGAAAAGGAAGTGTTCCTGCAGGATGCGGGAATTCGGAAATTGATGGAACAAGGCACGGTTCAGAATTTGGAAAAAAATTTCATTTCTAAAAATGGCGATAGAATTCCCGTACTCTTTTCAGGTTCCATGATACAAAATCCGGAAAATAAAGTAACCGGGTTTGTTTGTGTGGCCTTGGACATCACCTCCCGCAAAAAAGCAGAAGAGGCATTGAAGGCGAGTGAGCAGCGATACCGAGAGCTTGTAGAACGCTCGCCAACCGCTATTTTTATACACAGTGAAGGCAAAATCCATTTAATCAACCCTGCGGGTGTCCGACTGCTTGGAGCAACAAGTGCTGAAGAGATTGTTGGTAAATCAGTCACTGATTTTATTCACCCCGATTATCTAGAAATTGTAGAAAAACGAATAAAGAAGATCATCGAAGAACATGAAACCGCACCATTGATCGAAGAAAAGTTCATTCGTCTGGATGGCACAGAGATTGATGTAGAGGTAACCGGGATTCCACTTTATTACCAAAGTAAACCAGCATCACAAGTCGTCGTACAGGATATCACGGTCCGTAAACAAACCGAACAAGAGCGGCTTCGTCTGACAACAGCCATTGAACAGGCTGCCGAATCTATCGTGATTACCGATCAGACGGGCAAGATCCAATATGCCAATCCTGCTTTTGAAGATATCACCGGCTACTCTCGTGAAGAAGTGATGGGGAAAAACCAGCGTTTCCTCAAGAGCGGGAAACACGATACTGCCTTTTACCAGGAAATGTGGAATACCATCAAGGCTGGTCAAGTATGGAAAGGGCACATCACCAACAAAAGGAAAGATGGGATGCTTTACGAAGAAGAACTGACCATTTCTCCGGTTCGCAACGAAGCAGGAACAATCATCAATTATGTTGGTGTGAAGAAAGATATTACCCGAGAGTTGCGTCTCGAAAAACAACTGCGCCAATCTCAAAAAATGGAAGCCCTGGGGACTCTGGCAGGAGGCATTGCTCATGATTTCAATAATATGCTGGGGGTGATTCTGGGCAATGTGGAGATGCTGAGTGAAGACTACGCCCATGACCAGGAATTGATGCAATCGTTGGACCCCATTTCCATCGCCGGAAAACGGGCAGCCAACCTGGTGGAGCAAATCTTGACCTTCAGCCGCATGGAAATCACCAATCTCATCACAGTGGATATCTCGGATACTGTCCGGGAAGCCATCCAGATGGTGAGATCCACGATTCCTGCAAACATTGAAATTCGCCATAATATTCCAGCAGCCTGCCCCAGCATCATGGCCAATCCGACCCAAATTCATCAAATCATTCTCAATCTTTGTACAAATGCCTCTCATGCGATGGAAGAAAATGGAGGGATTCTGGAAATAACTTTGCAAGAAACGCTGTGCAACACCCTTCTCTTCGAGGAAGATTGCGCCCAGTCCAATCCCAAAGATAAAGGAACCTGCCTCGAACTGATCGTCTCTGATACTGGGGCAGGCATTCCTGTAGATGAGCAGGAAAAAATCTTTGATCCTTTCTTTACTACAAAAGAAGTTGGCAAAGGAACCGGCCTGGGGCTTTCTGTGGTTCATGGTATTGTGCGGCATCATAAAGGCAACATGACTGTCACCAGCGAACCAGGACAGGGGACCGCCTTCTCCATCATTTTTTCGATTGTAAAGGAACCAGAAATTCAGGCTCCCTCCATTGCTGTCAATGTTCAGAAGAAAAGCAACGCTCATATTTTGATCGTCGATGATGAACCAGGATTGACCGGCATGTACGAAAAATTTTTACAAAAGCAGGGCTACACGGTCACCATACAAAATAATGGTTCCGACGCATGGAAAGGTTTTCAGAAGAATCCCAGCAAATATGATTTAGTCCTCACTGATCAGTCCATGCCTAACCTGGCAGGAAAGCAATTGAGTCAAAAAATCCTGGAAGTACGGCCGGATATTCCCATTATCCTGGTCACCGGATTCAGTCACGTCATTTCAGAAAAAATTGCCAAAGAAATTGGGGTGCGTTGTTACTTGATGAAGCCCGTCGAATTGAAAGTTTTGCATCAGACTATCGAAGAATGTTTGCAGGAGACAGGTTAGAGAAGATGTATAACACAACTATTTCGATTTCTTTTGCTTCAGGGTGGAAATTGTAACCAATGCGAAATCGTCCTTCTGGATCTATATAAACTTTCCTAGTCTCTGCGGTTAAAACTCCAATGGAAGGAACTCTTTCGATTCGTTTTACAGCCCTGAGAATCTCTTTGAGGAGGTGACGGTTTGTTTTTTCTAATTCCAGTAACTGTGCGTTCGCTTATTTTAAAATAAGTTTCAAAGAAATCGTAAAAATCGTTTAAAAAACGTTGTTTGAAGCGATTTTTCTTAATCTTAATCGTACTC
>JANQHV010000567.1 GCA_028282505.1 SAR324 cluster bacterium
GAAGGGTCTCTGAGATGCTTCGACTACGCTCAGCATGACAGTTTTCGGGAGATTGTCTCATGGGCAAAGAGGAAGCCAAACAAAACCTAATTCACGGTATTATATGTGATTTACAGTAGAAAATTTAAATCATGAGTATTTGTTTTTTACTACCTCGACAAATTTTTCATGAATGTTTAATAAAAAAATGGTATCGGTGAAAGAGCATTTATGTGAAAGAAATTTTTGTACCAGAAAAATCATTAAAAAAATAAAATGCACCCAGATCCTCAAAAAGCAATCCCTGTTTTTTCGGATATCGTGGCACTTTTACGCTACAGAGCCACCAATTCACCAGAAAAAATGGCGTATGCCTTTCTCAATGATGGAGCAACCATTGGGGCCAGTTTGACTTATAAGGAGTTAAATCAAGAAGCACAGGCGATTGCAAGCAAACTATTGAACCATTGTCAGCCGGGTGAACGGGTTTTGTTGGCTTATCCTCCTGGGATAGAATTCATTCCTGCGTTTTTTGGATGTTTGTATGCAGGTATCACAGCAGTTCCTGTTCCGCCAGGACGGGATCAGATAAAGGAAAGGTGGCAGAGAATTCTTGCTTCTTCTCAAGCAAAGGCTATCCTCACCACTTCAGATTTTTTGATAAAATCTTTTAAATGTGGAGAGTCTGACCCCCAAATCAATGAGCAAGAAATTTACTGGATAACCACTGATAAGGTCCTTCCGGTTTCGGCAAAAGAATTTGATTTTCCCGATGTTTCCGGTCAAACGCTGGCATTATTACAATACACATCGGGTTCTACGAGTACGCCAAAAGGCGTGATGATCACGCACAATAACTTAATTCAACATGCGGCGATTCTTCAGGAGGCATTCCAACTCACCTCTGAAAGCAATTCTTTTTCCTGGTTGCCGGTTTACCACGATATGGGGCTGATTGGAGCTATCATCCAGCCAGTCTTTCTTGGATTGACAATGATCCTCATGTCTCCATTGCTTTTTTTACAAAAACCTTTACGCTGGTTACAGGCCATTTCCCAATACCGTATTGCGGTGAGTGGAGCCCCAAATTTTGCCTATCAGTTGTGTTTGCAAAAAATCAAACCAGAACAATGCACCGAACTGGATTTGAGTTGTTGGGAATTAGCTCCTGTGGGAGCTGAGACAGTCAGGGCAGATACTCTGCAAAACTTCAATAAAGTCTTTGCTCCCTATGGTTTTTCACCTTCCGCCTTTTATCCCTGTTATGGTTTGGCCGAGACCACGCTCTTTGTGGCAGGAGGAAATAAAGCAGATCCTCCAGTTTTTTATTGTGTGAACACAGATGCTTTGGAACAGAATCAGGTGATGCTTGAGGAAAATGAGAGGAAAGCTCGAATACTGGTCGGTCATGGTCAGGGTAAGTTAGATCAAAAAATCGTCATCATCGATCCAGAATCAAAGAATGAATGCCCATTAGGGCAGGTTGGCGAAATTTGGATAAGCGGCCCCAATATTTCCCAGGGATATTGGCAACGTCCGCATGAAACTCAAGAAACGTTTCAAAACTATTTGGCAAACGGGGAAGGGCCTTTTCTTCGCTCCGGGGATTTAGGTTTTATGCGAAATGGAGATTTGTTCATCACCGGACGGATCAAAGAGGTGATGATCATCCGGGGAAGGAACCATTACCCACAAGATATCGAACATACGGTTCAACAGTGTCATCCGGCTCTGACATCCAATGGGGGAGCTGCTTTTTCAGTTGAAACAGCGGGGACAGAGCAACTGGTGGTTGTTCAGGAAGTGGACCGGGCACATTTAAGGAAACTGGATATGAAATCGATTGTTCGTCAAGTGCGGCGCACAATCAATGATCAACATGGTTTGCAAGTGGCTGAGGTATTGTTAGTAAGACCAGGAAGTGTGTTGAGGACCTCTAGTGGAAAGATTCGCCGTTATGCTTGCCGGGATGCTTTTCTGGCAGGAAGACTCAATGCTGCTGCATAACTTTTTAGAAAAAAGGTAAAAAATGAAAGTAGGCATCCTTGAAATAATGGCATTGCTTCCTCAGAGTAGGTTTGAAAAGCTCTATAACCTATTTGTTATCAAACAAATGGCCAGTGTGACACCTCAAACAATTTCGGTCTGGTGTCGGGAATTAGGGCACGAAACCTTTTATGCCACCTACTATGGTATTGGAGATATTCAAAGTTGTTTTCCTGACGACCTGGACATCCTTTTCATATCCAGTTCTACCATCAACAGTCCCCTGAGTTATGCTGTGGGTAAAATTTTTCGCAAAGCAGGAGTTCAAACGGTGTTTGGAGGATCTCACGCGAAGGCATTTCCCGCAGATTGTTTGCGGTTCTTTGATTTAGTGGTCAAAGAATGCGATAAAAATCTCATTGCAGACATTTTGGCCGGACGTTTTGAGCCTGGCAGTTATATTTCCAGCACAAAATCTTTTGAGGATTTGCCCACAGTGGAAGAACGTCTGCCTGAAATCAAAGGCTCTTCTCTATTTTTCAAAAAATGGCAGAGTATTACGACCATAGTCCCAACCATCACCAGCATTGGTTGCCCCTACACCTGTAATTTTTGTACTGACTGGAACAAACCTTATCAACTGTTGCCTTTGGACCGTCTGGAAACAGATCTGACCTTTCTTTCAAAGAATCTTCAAGGGGCGGTTCTGGCATTCTTTGAACCCAATTTTGCCGTCAAATTTGAAAAAGTATTTAAAGTACTGGAAGCCGTGCCACCAGAATCGCGTATTCCTTACATGATGGAATGTTCTCAAAGTATTTTGTCCCCTTCCCGCATTAAACGGATGAGGGAAACCAATTGCAGCTTTTTTGCCGTCGGAATTGAATCATGGGCCGATTATGCGGACAAAGCCGGATTGGGTCGCAGGAGCAGTGAGATGGAAAAATTTAATCAGACGCTTGAAAACTTCGAACTTCTCAAAGAGAACCAATTATTCATGCAGGCCAATTTTATTTTTGGTTTGGATAGCGATTGTGGAGAAAGTTCTGTTACCTTGACTAAGGAATTTATCGGTCAAACACCCTATGCCTGGCCGACTGTCAATATCCCTTCTCCTTTCGGAGGCACACCTTTGTTTGATCAACTGTATACCGATGAGCGAATTTTGGAAGAGCTACCCTTCAGTTTTTATCAGACACCTTACCTGGTCACTACCATAAAAAACTACGACCCACTGACTTACTACTCGAAACTGCTGGAGATCTCCTCTGTGGTTTGTTCTGATGACATGCTGAAACGACGAATGGAAATTTCCCGGAATTGGACACACAAATTTTATTATCGATTGCGAACCGGGGGGGAAAAGTTTTTAAACCGATTTTACCGGGAAATGGTAGAGAGGTTACGTACTGATAGAGCTTTTCGATCATTTCATGAAGGAGAATCGGTGGTATTGCCTGAATTCTATCAACAAAAATTTGAAGAACAACTAGGCCCCTATGTCCCGTTACTTTCCCAGGAAGACAGGCGGCCTAACCTGGAACAGATGAACCCCGTTATCAGTTAGATGATTGGGACATGATCAATCCCGATTATTCATTTTTTGTTATTGCTTAAAAAGGTTTACTGTGCGTTCGCTTATTTTAAAATAAGTTTCAAAGAAATCG
The DNA here is from genome assembly GCA_028282505.1 of SAR324 cluster bacterium. Lineage (GTDB taxonomy): Bacteria > SAR324 > SAR324 > SAR324 > NAC60-12. Next base: position 3,633 of record JANQHV010000567.1, read on the forward strand.
TAAAAATCGTTTAAAAAACGTTGTTTGAAGCGATTTTTCTTAATCTTAATCGTACTC
>JANQHV010000573.1 GCA_028282505.1 SAR324 cluster bacterium
AATCCTAATCTTACTCTTAATCTCTGGAAATTGAGGGATTAAGATTAAGAACAAGATTAAGATTAAGAATTTGTACACTTTATTGTGAATACTTGTACTTAGCATTTAAGTCGGCACGTAGGCCGACGCTACCATACACGATCAATACCTTAAGAGCATGAATTTGTGTACTTTATTCTGAATTGCTGTACTTAGCAACTACTGTCTCTAATGTCAACTGAGTGTTTAAAAAAGGGGACAGATTTATTTTTCTAAATATTTAGAAAAATAAATCTGTCCCCTTTTTTTATTATGGACTGTTCAAACGAAAAATCGTACAAAAACAAAATTCCATCAATTACTTTCCAACAAAACTCGAATCACAAGTCACGAACCACGAAGGAGGCACCATGACATCATCTTCAGACCCTTTAGTATTGCGACAGGACCAGAATGGAGTGAGCACCCTGACCTTGAACCGTCCCAAAGCCTACAATGCGCTTTCAATGGCCTGCATGGAAGCGCTGATTGCTGCCTTCAAAGACATCGACACCGACTCCTCCATCAAAGCAGTGATCCTGGCAGGGTCCGGTAAAGGATTCTGTGCGGGACATGATCTCAAAGAAATGCGCGGCAATCCCACCAAAGCATTTTATCAGCAAACTTTTGAAACCTGCGCCTCCTTGATGTTGACCATCACGCACTTGAGCAAACCCGTTATCGCCAGGGTTCATGGCATTGCTACCGCAGCAGGGTGCCAGTTGGTTTCGACCTGTGATTTGGCGGTTGCTGAAGAAAATTCCCGCTTTGGCACACCCGGCGTCAATATTGGTTTGTTCTGTTCGACACCCATGGTTGCTCTATCCCGTGTGATTTCCAGGAAGCATGCCATGGAAATGCTGCTGCTCGGCGAGATGATTCCGGCGCAACGGGCCTATGAAATGGGTTTAATCAACCAAATCACGACGACAGACCAATTGGAACAACGTACTCAAGAAATGGCTGAAAAAATTGCTTCCAAATCGCCATTAACGTTGAAAATTGGCAAAGAAGCCTTTTATCAACAAATCGATCAGGATTTGAGCAGTGCTTATCAGTACTGTAGTCAGGTTATGATAGAAAACATGCTGGCACGAGATGCAGCAGAGGGGATTGATGCTTTCATGGAAAAACGCACTCCTGTGTGGTGTGGAGAATGAATTAACATCTCCCATAGCTATACGAACAAACAACTCTGTGCTATGCTAATGAATCAAACATTGACACGGCTCAAAATATTCAATCATTGGAGATCAAACAATGCTGAGGTATATTTTCACAGGGTACATCGAACGTGCATTATTTCATGCTGAATACGATAAACTGGAAGATGGTACATATTCTGGACGAATCCCCTTATGTAAAGGTGTCATTGCCTTTGGTGAGACCCTCAAAGAATGTGAAAAAGAGTTGCAATCCACTCTGGAAGATTGGCTTTTGGTTGGATTGAAGTTAGGGCATTATATTCCAGTTATTGATGATTATGATTTAAATCAGGAACCTCATGAATCAATGGCAGCCATGTAAACGCCGTGTCTTTATCAGACGTCTCCGAAAATTAGGCTTTGAAGGCCCATATTCAGGAACACGCCATCAATTTATGGTTTTTGAAAATCATCGTTTGAGTATTCCCTCTAATTCCGAATATTCTGTTTCACAGTTACGGATGATGATCAGTGAGATAGAAACTATTATAAATCAAACCATTGAGCCCAATGAGTGGAATAGTTTGACATAACCATTCATTGAATTTTCTGAAAAGATCTAGCAACTTCCTATAATTATTTCTACTCATAATCAAGCAGACCACGTCAAAACCTGTACTTTTTTGATTCTTTTTCTATTGACTCGTTTTCAGATGTTTGCTAGGTACCTCTAACAAAACAGAATGCAGTAACATCAATATCAGAATTGTGATGGGGGAGAAGGACCATGCACGATTACTTGCGGAGTACCCAAAGTTAATGTTTGAAATCTAGTAATCTGTTCTGGGTATTATAAAACCATTCCCTCCTCCCCTCAGTTTTATTCAATAAAACTCGTGTCGAATTACGGAGGCTTTCTAAAAGTCCCGTCAAGTCTATCTCAAAAAACAGATCATTATGTCTGCATTAGATACCTTCCCTAAGATCTTACTGGATAATGCCAATAAATTGGCAAGCAATCCTGCCATTCGTGAAAAAGATTATGGAATCTGGCAATCCTGGACCTGGAGTGAGGTTGCCACCGAAATCCGCAAATTTGCTTGCGGTTTGGCGGCCAAAGGCTTCAAGCGTGGAGATAAGCTGGCCATTGCCGGAGACAATCGTCCCAAGCTTTATTGGGCCATGACAGCGGCACAGTGCATTGGAGGAGTGCCTGTGCCGATGTACCAGGATGCCATTGCCGATGAGTTTGCCCATGTGATTGAGAACGCAGACGCCACGTTTGCCGTGGTGGAAGATCAGGAACAGGTCGATAAATTGTTGGAAATCAAGGACCGTTGCCAGTTGCTCTCAGAAATTATCTATGAAGATCCACGTGGCATGACCCATTACTATCAACCCTTCATTAGCAGCTATGAGGGGATTCAGGAATTGGGGGCCAAATTTGACCAGGAAAATCCTGATTTCTTCATGGAAGAGGTCAATAAAAGCAGCGGAGGTGATACAGCCATCTTGCTGTATACTTCCGGAACCACGGGGAGATCAAAGGGAGTCGTTCTGACATTTGACAATGTCATCATCACTGCCAGAAATGGAGTGGAGCGGGAAGGATTGAATTCTCATGATGAAGCCTTGGCTTATTTGCCAATGGGATGGGTCGGAGATAACCTGTTTTCTTACGCACAGGCTTATGTGGCGGGCTACTGTGTCAATTGCCCGGAGAGTGGAGAAACGGTAATCAATGACATGCGTGAGATTGGTCCCACCTATTATTTTGCTCCCCCTCCTGTTTATGAAAATATCCTCACTCAAGTTAAAATCCGCATGGAAGACGCTTCCTGGATCAGCCAAAAAATGTTTGATTATTTCATGGGAGTGGCCAAAAAGGTAGGGACGGATATCCTGGATAAAAAACCAGTTTCCTTTGCAGATCGTCTGCTTTACAAGCTGGGAGACATTTTTTTATACGGTCCTTTAAAAAATGTATTGGGTCTCAGTCGCATCCGTCTAGCTTATACGGCAGGAGAAGCCATTGGCCCTGATCTTTTTCTATTTTTTCGTTCTCTGGGTATCAACATCAAGCAACTCTACGGACAGACTGAGGCGATGGTTTTTGTCTGCATCCAGCCCAATGGGGAAGTGTATCCCGATACAGTAGGAACTCCAGCCAAAGACGCTGAAGTGAAAATTACTGAAGAGGGAGAGGTGATTTACCGCAGTCCCGGCGTTTTTCATTCCTACTATAAAGAACCAGAAAAAACGTTGGAGACCAAGACTGACGAGGGTTGGGTTTATACAGGAGATGCAGGATATTTCCTGGAAAATGGGCACTTGAAAATCATTGATCGTGTCAAGGATGTGGGCAAGATGAATGACGGCACCATGTTTCCGCCAAAATATCTCGAAAACAAACTGAAGTTTTTCCCTTATATCAAAGAAGCAGTTGCCTTTGGGCACCAGAAGGATTATGTCACCGCATTTGTTTGTATTGACATGCAGGCCGTCGGAAACTGGGCTGAGCGCCGCAACCTGGCCTATTCAGGATATACCAACCTGGCCGCTCAACCTCCTGTTTATGAATTGATTTTAGACTGTATCAATCAAGTCAACCGGGATCTTTCAGAAGATCCACAACTGTGCAATACGCAAATCAACCGTTTTCTGCTGCTGCACAAGGAACTGGATGCCGATGATGGTGAGCTGACCCGAACCCGTAAAGTGCGCAGAAATTTTATTGATGAAAAATACCCTAATCTCATCAATGCCCTCTATGATGGCAGTGAAAAAATCAAAGTACAGGCCCAGGTCAAGTTTGAAGATGGACGTGTTGACACCATTGAAGCCGATTTAAAAATTGTGGAAGCCCAGCGGGTTAATATCAAAGAAGCGGAGAACTAAATATGGCTGAGATTGAAATCCAAACGGCTGCTGCCCCTGCTGGAAGAGCGAGACAAATTGGAGATATCATCCTGGAAGTGGAAGACATCACGCTGACCTTTGGGGGGTTGACAGCCATTGATAATGTCAGTTTTAATGTCCGGGAACATGAAATCTTTTCGATCATCGGCCCCAATGGAGCTGGAAAGAGCTCGATGCTCAATGTGATCAATGGGGTCTATCATCCCCAAAAAGGTCAGATCACCTTCAATGGCAAAACCCGAAAACAGATGAAAGCTCACCATTCTGCGGCTGAAGGCATTGCTCGAACCTTCCAGAACATCGCCCTTTTTAAAGGAATGACAGTGCTGGATAATGTGATGACTGGCCGTAATAAAATGATGAAGAGTAATTTTTTGACACAGGCCATCTACTGGGGCAAGGGAAGAAGGGAGGAGATGGAGCACCGGAGAAAAGTGGAAGATGTCATCGACTTTCTGGAAATCCAATCCATTCGGAAAACTCCAGTTGGTCGTCTTCCTTATGGACTGCAAAAGCGGGTTGAACTGGCACGGGCCTTGGCCGCAGAACCCAAGTTACTGCTCCTGGATGAGCCCATGGCCGGCATGAATGTGGAAGAAAAAGAGGACATGTGCCGTTTCGTTTTGGATATCAATGATGAATATGGCACCACCATCATCCTGATCGAACATGATATGGGAGTGGTGATGGATCTTTCTGATAGAGTGGTTGTCTTGAATTATGGCGGTAAAATTACCGATGGAACCCCAGATGAAGTGTGTAACAATCAGGCAGTGATTGATGCCTATCTGGGGGTAACTGAGTAAGGAGGGAGGAAGAACTCATGGCATTTTTTATGGAAGTTTTGATTGCCGGTTTATTGGCAGGAGTCATGTATTCTCTGGTGGCACTTGGTTTTGTACTCATTTTTAAAGCATCAGGGGTATTGAACTACGCGCAGGGGACCATGGCCTTGTTTGCTGCACTCTCTTTTGTCAGCTTTATGGAAATGGGAGTGAATTTCTGGATAGCCTTGGTCATCACAGCCATCATCATGATCATTCTGGCCTTTGTGGTGGAAAGGGTGGTCTTGCGTCCACTGGTCAACCAACCCTTGATTACTTTGTTCATGGCCACTATTGGGCTCAGTTTTTTTCTGGAGGGGTTCGCCCAGGCTCTTTGGGGGTCTCAAGTCCACAGGTTGGAACTGGGTATTTCTGATGATCCGATCTTCATTGGGGACATCATGGTCAGCCAATTTGATATTTTTGCAGGTGTGACTGCAGCGGCGATGGTAGGGGGTCTGGCTTTCTTTTTCAACAAAACCAAAATGGGAAGGGCTCTGCGTGCTGTTGCTGATGACCATCAAGCTGCTTTATCCATTGGAATTCCACTGCGGCATATCTGGGTTCTGGTTTGGGTCGTAGCAGGCTTTGTTGCCATCGTGGCTGGTTTGTTGTGGGGATCAAGACTGGGAGTTCAGTTTGCCCTGGCACTGATCATTTTAAAGGCCTTTCCTGTGCTGATCTTGGGAGGATTTGAGTCAATTCCTGGAGCCATTGTAGGGGGGCTGATCATTGGTTCTTCTGAAAAACTGGCAGAAGTGTATTTAGGACCCTATGTGGGAGGAGGGATTGAGAACTTCTTTCCTTACATGCTGGCTTTGGTGTTTTTGCTGTTCCGTCCTTACGGTTTGTTTGGTGAAGTCCATATTGAGAGAGTGTGACCTATGTTTTATCGTGAAACAGGACAATTCAAAACGAGTTATAGTGCCGATGAAGCCATCTTTCCCATCCGGCAGGATTTTGTGGGATTTTGGATCATCATGGCCATTGCCTTTGTTGGAATTCCTCTGATAGCTAATGAATACTATTTTACTGCCATCCTGGTTCCTTTCTTAATTTCCGGATTGGCCGCACTGGGCTTGAATATTCTGACAGGTTATGCGGGACAACTCTCTCTGGGATCAGCGGCATTCATGTCCGTAGGTGCTTTTTCTGCCTGGAATTTCATCACACGCATTCCCGAAATGCCCTTTTTGATCAGCTTCATCCTGTCTGGTGTGATTGCAGCTGCCGTTGGCATTTTCTTTGGAATTCCCAGTTTACGGATCAAAGGGTTTTACTTAGCGGTTGCTACCCTGGCTGCTCAATTTTTTATAGAATGGATCTTCACTCACGTGGGCTGGTTTTATAACTATGATCCCTCTGGCTCCATCACCACACCACCTCTGACTTTATTTGGTTTTGAACTGATTTCCCCGATGAGTCGCTACTATGTCACCTTGACTATCGTCACTGTGATGGCCCTGCTTGCCAAAAACATGATGCGCTGCTCAGTGGGTCGAGATTTTATGGCAGTACGGGACATGGATATTGCCGCAGAAGTGATTGGGATTCCCATGTTGAAAACAAAACTGCTTGCTTTTGCCATCAGTTCTTTCTACCTAGGTATTGCCGGGGCGCTTTGGGCATTCACTTACTTGGGTAATGTGGAACCTGCTGCTTTTGATATTGCCATGTCTCTGCGTATTTTGTTCATGATTATCATCGGAGGGGTGGGCACAATTCTTGGTTCATTTATTGGAGCAGCCTTCATCATGTTGCTGCCAATCTTCCTCAATCTGGGCGCTCATGCACTTTTTGGGGATCTGATTTCTCAACAACTTTTAGTTGTTTCCGAGTTAATGGTATTTGGAGGTTTAATCATCTTTTTCCTGATTATTGAACCACATGGAATGGCCCGTTTGTGGCAGATTGTTAAAGAAAAAATTCGCATGTGGCCATTTCCCTACTGACTTTACCGCACTGACGGTATTTTTGGTGTCAAGAGTCATTGAGGCTATTGACAAACAACCACCATACAGGTGGGAATTTATACCAAGTTGCATTTAAAAAATGACAATTGTTTTATCCCCCCTCACCTAAATCCTCCCTCAGAAGAAGGGAGAGGACTTAAAGGTATTGCCACATTTTAAATGCAACTTGGTATTCATAAAAGAGGAGAGGTTGATATGTTAGGATTGAAAAAATGGTTTTTGATCGGAATTTCCGCTTCACTGGTTGGTGGAGCGACGATGGTCTCGTCAGCAACTGCTGATGAACAGTTCATTCCACTGCCCAGCTATCGGGTAGGGCCGTATGCTGCTGGAGGAACTGGATTGTATGGAGGTTTCATTGATTATATGAGGATGATCAATGAACGGGATGGTGGCATCAATGGGGTTAAATTGACCTGGGAAGAATGCGAAACTGAGTACAGTACCCCGCGTGGTGTCGAATGCTACGAACGCTTGAAGAACAAAGGCCCCACTGGCGCGTCTGTTTTTAATTTTGTTTCCACCGGAATGACGTATGCTGTGATTGAACGTGCCACCAAAGACAAAATCCCCATCATGTCCATGGGATATGGACGAACGGATGCTTCTGATGGAAGAGTCTTTCCCTATATTTTTCCCATCATTACCAATTACTGGAGTCAAAATACTGCCAAAATCAAGTTCATTGGGATGACAGAAGGAGGGATGGATAAATTGAAAGGAAAGCATATTGTTAACCTGCATCATGGCTCTGGTTATGGACGAGAAACGATCCCTGTCTTGAACAAACAGGCCGAAATGTATAGTTTTAAGGTCACTCACCTGGAAGTCCCACATCCTGGTGCTGATCAAAAATCTCAGTGGTTGCAAATCCGTAGAATGAAACCCGACTGGGTCATTTTAAGAGGATGGGGGGTGATGAACCCAACCGCCTTAAAAGAAGCAGCCCGGATGAGATTTCCTGCTAACAAAATTGTTGGTGTTTGGTGGAGTGGTGCTGAAGAGGATGTTATCCCTGCCGGCAAATCTGCCAAAGGCTACATTTCCGCAGGTTTTCATCCTGCTGGAACTGAATTTCCCGCAGTTCAGGACATCGTCAAACATGTTTATGATAAGGGCAAAGGAGATCTGTCTGATAAAAAGAGACTGGGCACTATCTACTGGAACCGTGGTGTCATTCATGGCGTTTTGACGGTTGAAGCCATTCGTACAGCCCAGGAAAAATATGGCAAGAAATCCCTGACTGGGGAACAGGTTCGCTGGGGATTGGAAAATCTCAATATTGATGAGAATCGTTTGCAGGAATTGGGTGTTGCTGGCTTGATGATGCCTTTGAAGCTTTCCTGCTATGACCATGAAGGTGGAGGTGCGGTTAAGTTTCAACAATGGGATGGCAATAAATGGAATGTGATTACTGACTGGATTCAGTCCGATCAATCCATTGTACGCCCTATGATTGAAGCATCAGCAGCGAAATATGCCAAAGAAAAAGGGATCACCCCTCGTGATTGTCCAAAACCCATGTAATCATTTTCACGCCTTAAGGATAAGATAATGACTGATCAAACCAATATCATTCTATCTGTCAATAATATCGAAGTGATCTATGATCATGTGATTCTTGTCTTAAAAGGCGTTTCTTTGGAAGTTCCCGAAGGAGACATCATTGCGCTCCTCGGGGCAAATGGTGCTGGGAAGAGTACGACTCTGAAAGCTATTTCCAATCTGCTCAAAGCAGAACGGGGAGATACCACCAAAGGCTCCATCGAATTCAAGGGAAAACGGGTGGAAAAGCTCAATCCCGCAGAATTGGTCAAGATGGGAGTGATTCAGGTGATGGAGGGCCGACACTGTTTTGAGCACCTCACTATTGAAGAAAACCTCTTGACTGGAGCCTATACCCGCAAAGGCGGGCGCAAAGTCATCAACGATTCCCTGGAAATGGTCTATCAATATTTTCCCCGCCTCAAACAAAGAAGAAGTACCATGGCCGGTTTCACTTCAGGAGGTGAACAACAAATGGCCGCCATTGGCCGTGCTTTGATGGCCAACCCCACCATGATCCTGCTCGATGAACCTTCTATGGGACTAGCCCCCATGCTCGTGGAAGAAATCTTTGAAATCGTTAAGAAACTCAATGAGAAGGAAGGAGTCAGTGTTCTGCTGGCGGAGCAAAACACCAATATTGCTCTGGCGTATTCCAATTATGGCTACATCATGGAAAATGGCCGAGTTGTGATGGATGGCAGTGCCAAAGAATTGAGTGAAAACGAAGATGTCAAAGAATTCTACTTAGGCATGAGTAGCGAAGGACGAAAAAGCTTCCGTGACACCAAACATTATAAACGTCGAAAACGCTGGTTGTAAGAGGGCGTTTAAAAATTATTTCCGTAACGAAAAATCGTCCAAAATGAGAGAGGTTTTTCAGAAATTTGAGGCGAATAGTGAACTATTTAACGAGAATTTCTGGTGGTCCGGCATTCCGGAAATCC
>JANQHV010000645.1 GCA_028282505.1 SAR324 cluster bacterium
ACCAATGGTTTATAGGGAACGACTTTATCAAACTCAATACCACAAGTCGCAGAAACCAACACTTTCGGTTGTGCGTCATCAATACGAATTGCTAACTCATTGGGAGCAAATCCTCCAAACACAACAGAGTGCACTGCACCTAACCGTGCACAGGCAAGCATGGCAATGGCAGCCTCTGGTACCATCGGCATATAAACAATCACCCGATCACCTTTTTCAACACCCTGGTTTCTCAAGGCTCCTGCAAACAGAGCAACTTCATCGCGCAGTTCAGAAAATGTGTATTTTTTTTGGCGTCCTGTCGCAGGAGAGTCATAGATCAAAGCAGCTTGGTCACCCCGGCCAGTATTGATATGATAATCCAAAGCCAGGTGAGAAGTATTCAGTTTTCCCCCTTTATACCACCAATACAAACCTTGTTCATCCTGTGAAAGAATTTCTTTTGGTTCTTCAAACCAGTCAATTAATTTTGCCTGCTTCCCCCAAAAAACATCTGGATTTTCTACAGATAATTTATGTAATTCAGCGTATCTCATTTTATCCTCATCTCATAAAAATTGATTGTACGACCAACAATCCATAAAAGTTATTATTTTAAACCAGATGAACCTGCGCATTTACTCATTAATGACTGATATCCAGACTTTTTAATCTTCAAATACGACATTTTGTTATTTGGCCCGGTTCACGCTCAACCGGATTCATCTTCAGCCGTAAGCGAGAGATCTTGCAACAGTTAAGATTTCTCAGTCGTGCTGCTCATCGACTGGGAGTGTCCCAGATAACCTAATGAAGATGATAAATTGGAGTATTAAATGATCTCAGATACCCAGGTTTAATCTAGAATAAACTGAAAAAAATGTAATAATGCCCATTTTCATCCCAAAGATCAAAGGAAATATTTATAGTAAAGTCACTTTCATGAAAAGTACTGGTGATTGGTGGGATTGGATGCTCTGGAAGTTATGTTACCAGTGCTTTCATCAAGGTAGGGCATCAACCGTTTTTGATCATTTAAGTTGTGTTATTTTGGACTCAGGCAGAAATGATTAAACCGACAAACCCTTGACTCACACGGCTGATCCAGGAAAAGGGGCTCCAACCTGGTAAAAAAACGCTGAGCAGTAATAAGCCCATAATGGCATAAGTGCCATACTGCATATTCCAGATCTGATATTTCCGCCTTAGCTCGGTGGGGAGAAAATGAGGCAACACATAGCTGCCATCCAGAGGCCCCAGAGGAATCAGATTAAAAATGCACAAACTCATATTGATCAGCATGAATAAGTACAAAAGCTGAAATACATTCTGAGTCAATCCTCCTGCATTTGATAAAAAATGCAGAATGATTCCACCAACCAGAGCCTGCAATAGATTCATGCCAGGACCTGCCGCTGAAACGTATAAATCGGCATTTTTATATCGAAAATTTCTTGGATTGACTGGAACGGGTTTGGCATAGCCAATACCAACAAACAATAGCATCAAACTGCCAAAAATATCCAAATGAACAAAAGGATTGATGCTCATGCGCCCCTCCATCTGGGCTGTTCGATCACCACATAAGTAGGCGGCATAGGCATGACCAAACTCATGTAAGGTCAAGGCAAACATCAAGGAAACGATGAGCAGGATTCCCAGTTGGAGATCTTGTTGTAATAAATTGATTAAAGACATATTTCCTTACTAATTTATTTCGTCTCTATCGCTTCATTAAAAATAAAATTCAGAATGGAAAATGGATTTTTAAAACCATTGATCTTTTTATTTTAAAACATGGGAAGATACTCTTCCGAATTCTTAATTTCGCGACAGCGGCTGGTTAAGCCCATATTTGTTTAGGATCACAAACGATGGTTTCTTCTCGTTTTGGCCCAACAGATACCAGAGAAACAGGAGCACCCACCAATTCGCTAATGCGATTCAGGTAAGAAATTAATGCTTCAGGAAGTTTATCATATTCGGTGATGTCTTTTGTTGAACATTGCCAACCAGGATGCTCTTCATAAATAGGGACCATTCCCTTTTCATAGACAGGAGGGAGTTCTGTCAAGGTCTGTCCATTGCGTGTTCGATAACCCACTGCAATTTTGATGGTTTCCAGTTGATCCAACACATCCAGCTTAGTGATGGCCAGAGACGTTATTCCATTCAAGCGTACCGCTTGTCTCACCAATACAGCATCAAACCACCCACAACGACGAGGACGGCCTGTTGTTGCCCCAAATTCCGAGCCTTCTTTACGCAAAAGTCTTCCCGTCTCGTCCAATAATTCTGTTGGAAAAGGACCACTGCCTACTCGAGTCGTATAAGCTTTGACAATCCCGATGATTTTGTCAATTTTTACCGGCCCCACTCCACAACCTGCACAAACACCACCTGCCATCGTATTGGAAGATGTCACAAAAGGATAGGTTCCATGATCCACATCAAGAAATGTCCCTTGTGCTCCTTCAAATAATACATTCTGATTGTTATCAATAGCCTGGTTGATCAAAAGAGAGGAATCACACAAATACGATTTGAATTGTTCATAATAGCCTAAATATTCTTCGACAATCTGATCAATCGAAAATTGTACAGGAGATTGGAAAAAATATTTCATCAGACAATTCTTTTCAGGGATTAGTGCCTCCAAACGTGCTCTCAGGTGGTCAGCGCTGCGTAAATCTGTGAAACGGATTCCAGAACGAGCCACTTTGTCGGTATAGGCCGGACCAATCCCACGACCGGTTGTTCCGATTTTATTATCTCCTTTGGCTTTTTCACGCAGCTGGTCAAAAACACGATGATAGGGCATGATCAAGTGGGCGGTTTCACTGATTTTTAAATTCTCTTCCACAGAGATATCTAACTCTTTTAGTTCTTCAAACTCTTGTAATAATGCAGAAGGATCAACCACTGTTCCATTGCCGATCACAGACATTTTATTTCTTAAAATTCCAGAAGGGATCAAATGTAAAATGCATGATTTATCTTCAAATTTAACTGTGTGTCCCGCATTATTTCCACCTTGATAACGTGCTACTAAATCTGCATCCTCTGTTAAAAAATCAACCAGCTTTCCTTTTCCTTCATCTCCCCACTGGGTGCCAACTATCACGACACAAGTCATACGTTTCCTATCCAAATTAAAATGTTATGAATTCTGAGCTAATTCTTTTGCTCTTTGATAAGCAGATTGGAGACCTTGTTGAAAATTTAAATCCACTTTGCTTGTTGTAAATGTTTGGAGTGCGGCTTCTGTTGTCCCACCAGGAGAAGTTACCTGCCGCCTCAATTCAGCAACAGTAATCTCCTGCTTTTCCCAAAGCAATACTGCTCCTTTGATAGTCTGTTGCACGAGAAGAGTTGCCTCTTCCTGGGAGAAACCAAGCTTTTGGGCTCCTGCGATCATTTGTTCGGCAATATAAAAAATATAAGCAGGCCCACTCCCCGAAATGGCTGTTGCCGCATCAATGGCGTCTTCGCTATTGACCGCTAATACCTGTCCACTCGGTTTTAAAATTTTCTGGGTAAAGTCGAGTTGTTCTTGATTGACAGCAGGAGTGGCAAAATAGACACTCATTCCCTCTCCAATTTGTGAGGGAGTATTGGGCATCACACGAACAATTGCTTCATGGTTCAACTGTTGAGTCATCTGTTCAGTAGAAATCCCAGCCATGATAGAAATCACTAATTGGTCAGCAACAAGATGAGGAACCATTTCCTGCATCACTGACGGCGACACCTGGGGTTTCACAGCCAACACAACACCTGTAAATTGAGAAATTTCTGTACCAATTTTTTCAAGCACACGACAATCGATTTCATCGACTAACTGCTGACGTTTGGCAGCAACCGTTTCCACCACCAGCACATCTGAATGAGAAACGGTTTGGGTATGAACCAGAGAATGAGCCATCGCTCTTCCCATATTCCCTCCACCAATGATCACAACATTCATTCCAAACCCCACAAAATACTCAATAATTTATCGAGAAAGCAATCCTATGCTTTTCTCTCTTGACAACCCTGAAGAGAAAAAGAAACAATAGACAATTCTGTTTGATGAAATACGAAGGATTGATAGCTCAGAAAGTTATTACAGAAGTCAGATACAAACTATTCAAATGTCTAGACAATGAATGCACCGCATGAAAAGCCAAAAGGACAGGGCAACAAACCGCCATATAATAAGGATAGTTTAAAGAAAAATCAACTCCAAAGCCCCTGAAGAATAATGACACAAATTATCGTTTCTGATCCCATAAATTATCTCTATATTATTGCAGATTCACACTTAGATCACAATAGTGTTCCTTATCAGGAGTTCATTGCCATGCTGGCCCAACTGGATCGACCCCAAGTAGTCGTATGCCTGGGAGACCTGTTTAAGGTTTGGTTGGCCTTACCAAAATTTTGGGCTTCTATCAATCAAGAGGTCATGCAGGCTTTCAAATTGTTAACTACAGAACGACAGACAGAAGTTGTCTTTGTGGCGGGCAACCGAGAAGTTCTCCTGCCCAGGAAGTGGAATGAACACTGGAAAGCCATATATCCTTTCACACATCTCATTCGAGATTACTGCTTTCTCACCTGGGGAGAGCAACGATATGGATTCACACATGGAGACATCGTCAATTGGCGTGATCTGAATTATTTGCGCTGGCGCAAATTTGCCCGTAGTTATGCATTTGAATGGTTTTTTCGTTTGATGCCAACATCCTTAGCAAGGCGAACTGCTCAACGGTTGGAAGCAACACTTGCTACAACAAATCAGGAATACAAAATTCAGCTACCCGAAAAAGAAATTGAGGATTTTGCTAAAGTGGTTTTGCAGGATGTGGATCATTACTTCATCGGACATTTTCACCAGGATAAAGAGTATCAGTTTCCTGATTTTCCCGGAAAACTAAGAATTGTACCAGATTGGTTATCGAAAAGAGCCGTACTACAAATAGCACCCAATGGGACGATCCAAACTCTTTATTTTAAAAATGGCTCGTTCCAACAAGTTTCGACGGATAGTGAACAGTCGCCATTGTAAAGAATTAGAAATTAATCAGAAGCACTGGGGTAAGCGAGTATTCCACTGAGCTTGTTGATCCATCAAGGCGTGATTCAAAAAGCTTATGTTGGGGCTTTGGATTTAGCAGAATTCATCAAAAATACACAAACGATTCCTGTCGATGGTGCCAAGATTAATTTTAGAAAACGGCATCCTTCAACTCAAAATTTATGGACTACTAGATAGTAATGGAACTTTGCATAATGTCGTGCTACTGGTAGGTTTTGACAAAACTCGTGCAACCCAGTATTAATAAATACTAACAAATCATTCTTGTATACACCTCTTACTTAAAATAAAGATGCCAATCAATATTCTTGTTGTCGACGATGAAATAGATTTAGAATTTCTCATTTTGCAAAAGTTGAGAAAAAAAGTAGAAAGTGGCGAATTTCAGTTTACATTTGCGCGAAATGGCGTTGAAGCTTTGGAAAAATTGACTCTGGGGACAAAAATAGATGTGGTCTTGACAGATATCAATATGCCAAAAATGGATGGACTGGTCTTATTGTCAAAACTCAATGAGCAGCATCCCATTCTCCGAGCAATCGTAATTTCTGCTTATAGTGACATGGATAATATTCGAAAAGCCATGAATCTGGGTGCATTTGATTTTTTGACCAAACCTCTGAATTTTCAAGATATGGAGGTTACCATCAATAAAACTTATTTACACGTCAAACAGTTGAAAGATAATATCGATGCAAGATTGAGGGCCGAAGAGAAATGGCGTAGAGAAGAGGCAGCCCGTGAGTCTTTAGAAGAGTTGAATAAGTTGAAGAATGAATTCATTGGATTCATGACTCACGAATTGAGGACACCACTCAACACTGTGTTAGCAAATGTAAGCTTTTTAGAAATCGCCATGGAGGACCCTTCTTTCCTGGAAGAGGAAGGGTTGACACAAATGGATTTGATCAAAAGAATTAGGACAGGTGCTGAAGTCTTATTACAATTGGTTAAGTCGAGTCTGGATTTGCGAAAATTAGAAGCAGGTAAAATTCACTTAGATTTGCAATTCTGTAATATGGCAGAATTGATTGAGGAAGTGGTGAACAATTGTATTATGTTAGCCAAGCAAAAGAAATTAGAATTGAGATTTGAAAATTATGCTTCTAATGATTGTATGGTGGTGTGTGATAGAAATTATTTTTTGCAGGTGTTGCGAAATCTGATTGGTAATGCAATCCAGTTTACAAAAGAAGGAGAAATTGTAGCTTCTTTGCAGGAAGAAGGAGAAGAAGTCATCATCGCTATTCGAGATACGGGATGCGGCATTCCGTCCAAATATATTGACAAAATTTTTAATCAGTTCGAACAGGTTCGTAGAAAGGAACAAGAGCAACAAGGAGCTGGTTTGGGGTTAGCCTACTGTCAAGAAATGATTAAACTTCATCACGGTACCATTTCGGTAGAGAGTGAAGAGGACCAGGGCAGTACATTTACGGTACGAATTCCTCAACAACAGCCAGATAACTACAGGATATGAAATGGAGGGCGATCCAACCATCCAAGTCCTGATTGTGGATGATCAACCAGCAATTCGAGAAAGTGTCCGTATTTCTATTCGGACAATCAAGGATTATGAATTAGACTTTTGTGAAGCAAGCAATGGTGTAGAAGGGATTGCCAGGTTACAATCAGGTTTTATGCCAGATGCTATCATTTCTGATATCATGATGCCGGAGATGGATGGGTATGAATTTTGTCAGAAGGTAAAAGAGAGTCACTTGTGGTGCACGATTCCATTTTTTTTTCTGACAGCAAAAGGGGGAGTGAATAATCGAGAAATTGGGCTGAAAATTGGAGCAGTCGGCTACATTGAAAAACCGTTTGACCCTAGAGTTTTGGGAGCGTCTATTCAAAGCCAGGTATTAGCATATTGGCAACTACGGGATAAATTATCTCATAGTGTCAATACCATTTTGAGTGTTTTTTCGCATGAAGCAGGAACGGCTCTCAATAATATTATAGGGTTTACGGACTTGATGCGGGAGTCTATAGGATTGAGTTCGGAGCATCAACTCTGGTTGGATAACATTCTTTCCAGTGCCAAACGTTTAGAAAAACTGAGAAGGAAAAGTGCATTTTTGATGGAACTCCAGCATACAGATTTCCTTCATTTAGAATTGGATAATTTATCAGCATTAGTTGATGTTGCCATCGAAACATCTTGGTTGGCAGCAAAAGAAAAGAACATTCAAATTGTTAAACATTATGCAGAAGTGCCAGCGATAGCAGTTCATCGTATTTTTATGATAGAAGCGATAGTTGCTGTACTGGAAAACGCAATCCAGTTCACTCCAGCTGAAGGAACTGTCTATATTTCTATAGAACGTGAAGAAGATGATATTATTTTTTCCATCGAAGATGAGGGAGTTGGTGTTCCATCTGATCGTCTATTAGAAATTTTTGAACCATTTGTGACAGTTGCCAATGTTTTGAATCACCATAAAGGTACTGGATTGAGCCTGGCCATTGCCAAAAGGATCGTCGATTTGCACGCTGGTGTCTTGACTGCAAAAAGTCATTCAGTTGATCCACTCTCCAACAAAAACACCGGAGCTAAATTTAACTTCCGTTTTCCGTGCCTTGCACGTTAGACGAGGAATAAAAGGACTGCAGGAGAAAAAAATAATGGAATACAGAGATACAGTCAATGTCCTCATCGTAGAGGATCAAGAAATGATTCGAGATGCCATCAGACTGGGTTTGCGAATCATCAGGAAATTTAAATTTGAATTTGTGGAAGCAGGCAATGGTCGAGAAGGGATTGAGGTCTTGCAGTCTGGTTTTCGCCCAGATGTCATCATTGCTGACTTGATGATGCCGGAAATGGATGGATTTGCCTTTATCGATGCTGTCAAAAAAGAAGACGAATATCAACATATACCAATTATTGTCTTATCGGCAAAAACTTCGGGAGAAGATATTGCGCGTGCATTAAGGCTAGGTGCGATTGATTACCTGTTCAAACCATTTGAATATTCTGACTTATCAAGAATTGAACGAGGCATCGAAGTAGGTCTACTGCTCAGACAAGCTGATAAAATGAAGACTTTGGAAGAGCAGATTGAACAGCAAAAAGAACGGTGGGATGTCATTGAGTCCTTAGAGATTTTACGAATGTTTCAATTGAAAAAAACAGACAGTATCCTCCCTTTGTGCAGTTTGCTGGCACTCTATTTTCCGGATAAAAAGCAGAATGTTATTTGTATGGGGCTCAATGAAATCATTCTCAATGCAGTGACTCATGGCAATTTGGAGTTGGCTTCTTCTATTAAGTCAGAAAAAAATGGCAATCAGCTTTTTGAAAAACTAATCAATGAGCGGGAAGAACAAGCTCCTTACAAAGATCGTATCGTCACCGTAGAATTAAAAAGATTAGAAAATTCGATTCACATTATAGTCACTGATGAAGGACCAGGATTTGATCCGAACACTCTTCAAGATCCTGCAAAAAATCCAGAATGCTTATTGTTGCCATATGGGAGAGGGATTGCTATGACGAAATTTGCATTTGACGCTGTAGAGTTTGATTTTCCAGAAGAGGGAGGTACGGTAGTTACCCTGGTAAAAAGCTTAATCCCACCAGAGGCATGACGGTTCTCAAAATCATACTCTATTTTCTAAATGTGAAATCAATTTAGTGTATGCTTGATTTAAACTCCGGAAAAATTCTGGATCTCCTCCCTGGTCAGGATGGTGGACCTTGACCAGTTTGCGAAACGCTATTCGTATTTCTTCGATATCAGCAGTCTCTTCCACTCCCAACATTTGGTAGTAATTAGTGAAAGACGGATGTTTTGAAAGCGTAGCACTATAAGATGGTGTAGATTTTGTCTGGTTTTGTTGGGCATGTTGGAAACGATCACGCACTTGTTTTTTTAAACGCTGTTTCCATTCTTCCGGACTATAATACAGATTGTGTGATTTAACATGCCCCAAAATCTTTTGCTGTAATTGTCGATAGAGACGATCCCATTCCCAGTTTCCCTCAAAAAAATCTGGAAATCGCTGTTCAAGCTTAGCTTCAAAAGGACGATGCTCCTCAAACATTTTTGATAGATATTGGAAAGCGGTTTGTTGCAGGTAATCATTGTCAAAATGGTTAGCAATTTGTCGACATTCTTTTTCGGTCAATTGCACAACGGGTTCAATGAGTTCACAAATCGTTTTGTGGGCATGTTGATGAGGAAGTTTGGCCTCGATTGTGGACTTGATGGTTTGATGTGAAAGAGAAAATTTTAAAATGTTTTCCCTTAGCTGATTGTGAGTCTTTCTCTGAAGTTGCTGATGATGTCTGGAACTAAAAACCAAACCGGATGCGATCACCTTGTCTATATCCATTCGCAAATATTCCAGGATTGCCTCAAAGGTATCGAAAGAAGTATCCAATGCCTCATCTAAATCAATGATTCGATGTTGTTTTGGGGATGATGTGCTTAGTTTCCATTGCACGATTTCCCACATCCAATCCCGCAAATCTATAATTTTTTTTAAATTTGCTAAAGTGAGCAACTGTTCCTGCTCTCGTAATTGTTGCAAAGCATTTATCAGGATGTCTGTTCTTTTTACCCTTTCTTGAATAACTTCTGAAGCCCGGGTGATCTGATCTTCATTTTGTTCGAGTATCCCTCTTTCAACTAGTTTTTTTATCGTTTGACTGAGTGAGCTATAGCGAGAGCGATATTTTTTCTTATCTTCAATAACACCCTCAAGAGTTTCAAATAATGATTGTTTGTCAACGGCTCCCTGTTTTGAAACAATATCTACAATTGCCTGTTGCTTCTTGCTCAGTCCCATAACAGTCCTTTGCAAATATATTTTAAGATTCCTGTTCTTCGGATCGAATCACACAAGTCGTATCGATTCCTCCTCGAGTATTGTATCGGGTTTTGATAATCAAACTCTGTGGTTTCAAAAGTGTGTGCAGGTCATTAAAAATGCGTGCGGTGACCGCTTCTTGAAAAATACCTACATTACGGAAAGTTTGGAAATAATACTTCAAGGATTTTAACTCCACTAATACGTCTTGAGGAACATATTTCACCCAAACAATGCCATAATCCGGTAACCCCGAAAAAGGACATACTGCCGAAAATTCGGTCATTTTGTAACACACACGTTGTTTTGGTCCATGGTAGGAAAAGGTTTCTAGCAATGAAGGATCAATCGCATCCTCTTTCAAAAAATCGAAGGTTCTTCCTTCTGCATACTCGTTTGTCTGTACATCCATATTGTTGTATTAATTTGCCATGATATTGTAACCGCAATCCACATAAATGGTTTGACCCGTGATTCCAGAAGACACATTACTACAAAGGAATGCCGTCGTATCTGCAACTTCGGTTTGAGATACATTACGCTTGAGAGCAGAATGATCGGCAACTCCCTGTAACATTGTTGAAAAATTTTTAATACCTGCCGCCGAAAGAGTCCGAATAGGACCTGCTGAAACCGCATTCACCCGAACGTTCTCTGGACCAAGTTCCCGTGCTAGATATCGAACTGACGACTCTAAGGCAGCCTTTGCAGGGCCCATCACATTATAGCTCGGTACAGCAAGTACTGCACCAATATAGCTCATGGTGACAATACTGCCACCCCCATTGTTGCGCATCAGAGGCATTATTCCTGCTGATAAAGGTAATAATGAATAGGCGCTGACTTCTTGAGCTTTTAGAAAACCTTCACGAGAACTTTCAGAAAAAGAACCTCCTAAATCTTTTTGTTCCGCAAATGCCAAACTGTGTACCAGAAAATCGACACCACCCCATTTGTTTGAGAGCTCATCCATCAAAGCTGGAATCGCTTCTTCTTTTTGAACATCACAAGGATGGATAATGGAGGCATTGACTTTTTCACCCAACGTGCGAACGTTTTTTTCAAACCGTCCCTTGGGATCCTCCAGGTAAGTCAGCGCCAGTTCGGCACCATATTTATGTAAACATTCCGCAACAAACCACGCAATACTTTTGGGATTTCCTACACCTAAAATCACTCCTTTCTTACCTGAAAAATCAATCATGATTTCCTTTCTCTCTCATAATATGTTAGTGAATAACTTTTGAAACCAAATACTCCTCATTTTTACAATCTACTTATGAGCAATATTGCAACTATTCGTCTTTGTAATCTAATTTTTTATGGTTATCATGGTGCGTTGGCTGAAGAAAATTCTCTTGGGCAACGATTTGAAATTGATCTTGAATATCAGTTTGATTGTGATCGAGCAGTAAACACCGATCAACTGCGTGAGACTATTTCTTATACCGACATTTATGATATCATCCAAGAGACTGTATCACAAAATCAATTCAAATTATTAGAAACTCTGGGCAACTGTATCATAAAAACCATCCGAGAAAAATATACAGTTTTTTCTATTCGCATCAAAATACGAAAGCCCTCTGTTCCTATTCCGGGCGTGTTAGATTATGTGGAAGTAGAACTATCGTGGTGCTCTGCAGCAGATGACTCATAAAAAAAATTACCAATGGCTTCCCCCATCTTAACAGACTGTCCAATGGAAATACCATTCCAACGGACTTGTCCAGGCTTGAAGCAACAAATGACTGTCGAGCCCAGCTCAAAAACACCTATCTCGTCTCCCCTGCTGAGTGCATATGGATGCTGTAATGTCACTCCAGTCCGTTGTCCTTTCAAGCAATTGGTTTCAATGGAATGATAGGGGACTTTGACTTTTCCAACTACGGTTGCTCCTACCTTGATGACCACACATTCTCCCTGAGTTGTTTGGACATAAGAAACAATTCGTTCATTGCGTGGAAAAAGATTGTGTACATTGTTCACCCCCAAAGGACTGACTGTCCAAAGCTGTCCAGGAATATAGGCACAATGTTGGATTTGACCAGAAACAGGACTATGGATACGGTGATAATTATAAGGAGCTAAATAAATTGTGATGTATTCTCCTCCAATATATTCTCGGGCTCTTGCAGAATCGTCCAGTAGATCGGCTACCGTATAATCAAGTCCCTTGGCTTGAATCATATGCCCATCTTGAATTGTTCCAAACTGACCAATCGTTCCGTCCACAGGACTGATTAAAATATTTGTTTCCATCGGAATAGGGCGCTTTTCAGGCTTAAGACGCCGAGTAAAGAAAGCATTGAAAGTGGGATAAGTGGTTACAGGCTCCAATGCATCGGACATGTCAACTTTAAAAATCCATATAAAACTTTGAATGAGAGGCTGCAACAAAAGCTGAGGGATGTGCAACTCTGCAATAATTCCGCATAGACGGCTAAAAGAGTTTTTTGGTAACAAATAAAGAAAATAGTATGCTATGGGAAAGTCTTTGCCAACTTTAGAATGAGGTTCGGTCATAAAACGAAAAATGAAATAGGTCTTTAAGGCATGAATGCGGTTTTATGACTTTTGTGTGAGTAATGCGGAAATTTGTTGACCATCCACTGTTTCTTCTTCCATCAACATTTTTGCGGTAGAATGCAAAACTTCGATATGGTCCTGCAGCAGCTTTTTTGCTTTTTGATAATGCATCGTGAGGAGTTTCCGCATCTCATAATCTACTTGAGATGCTGTTTTTTCTCCATATTCTCGATCTTTCAGAAAATCCCTGCCAAATACATGTTGTTGATCATCCGTATCCAGCGCAATTGGTCCAATCGATTCATTCATTCCGTAACGGCAGATCATACTACGTACAGTATTGGTGGCTTGCTGGATATCGTTACTAGCCCCTGTTGTAATTTCATCAAAAATGATTTCCTCTGCCGCTCGTCCTCCCATGGCGATGGTCACTCTACTGGATAAGTAATCCGCATCATAGGCTCTGTTATCATTTTCTGGTAAAAAAGAGGTTACTCCCAACGCCCTACCACGAGGAACAATGGTGACTTTATGGACAGGATCTGCTTTAGAAGTCAAAATAGCTACCAATGCATGTCCTGCTTCATGATAGGCTGTGCTGAGCTTTTCTTTTTCTGACATGACCATGGAATGACGTTCAGGACCCATTAAAATCCGATCACGAGCATCTTCGAAGTCTTTCAACTCTAAAGCCTGTTTATTCTGCCTTGCTGCCCATAATGCGGCTTCGTTGACTAAATTTTTAAGATCAGCACCAGAAAAACCCGGAGTCCCTTTGGCAATTATACTAAAATCGATTCCTTCTTCCTGAACCACTTTTCTCGCATGGATCTTCAAAATGGCTTCACGCCCCTTGATATCAGGCAAAGAAACGTGAATTTGACGGTCGAATCGTCCTGGGCGAAGTAGAGCTGGATCTAAAACATCAGGACGGTTGGTTGCAGCCACCACAATAATACCTTCCATTGCATCAAAACCATCCATTTCTACAAGCAACTGGTTGAGTGTTTGCTCACGTTCATCGTTTCCACTGCCTAATCCAGTTCCACGACTGCGCCCCACCGCATCAATTTCATCAATAAATAAAATACATGGAGCATTTTTGCGGCCTTCCTCAAATAAATCACGTACCCGGCTGGCCCCTACTCCTACGAACATTTCTACAAAATCAGATCCACTAATGCTAAAAAACGGAACTTCAGCTTCCCCGGCAACTGCTTTGGCTAATAATGTTTTTCCTGTCCCTGGAGGACCTGACATGAGCACTCCTTTGGGGATTCGTCCTCCTAATTTTCGAAATTTAGTCGGATCTTTTAGAAACTCGATGATTTCAACCAGCTCATCCTTACATTCATCGACTCCCGCAACGTCCTCAAAAGTAATTTTACGTTGGGATGGATCTGCCCGCTGAGCTCGACTTTTGCCTAAAGAGAACAAACGCCCTGCTCCTTGCATACGTTTCATTAATAAGAGCCAAATGACAAAAATGAAAATAAAAGGTCCCCAGTGAATGAGCAAATTAATATACCAGGGCATTCCGGCATCCGGAACAAAAGTGATTTGAACTTCGTGCTGACGTAGTGTATCAACCAGCGTGGGGTTATGGGGAGGAATATTTGTGCGGTAAGCCTTGCCATCTAAGAATTTACCCTCTATCATAGAATTTCCAACGATTGTGGCTGTTACTACATTTCCTGTACGGATCTGATGCGTAAAATCACTGTATTTTAAAGTCCGAGCATCTGTACCTTCCATGCCACTAAAAATGTTCATCAATAAAACAGCCAGTACTAAAATACTGAATATAATAAGTACATTTTCACTTTTCAAAATTACCTCTCCGGTCAATCACACAAATTATTCTTTTATCTTTTACTCTAAGAACCTGTTTGAAAAAACTGATTCTGCTGCAAAACCGCCTCATTGGTGCC
The DNA here is from genome assembly GCA_028282505.1 of SAR324 cluster bacterium. Lineage (GTDB taxonomy): Bacteria > SAR324 > SAR324 > SAR324 > NAC60-12. Next base: position 14,338 of record JANQHV010000645.1, read on the forward strand.
TGTTTTCAGAAAATTTTCGTTCAATAGGCAGGCTATTGGCCTGAGATTTTCTCAAAAATCCGCTCAACGTGCTCGACTTTTACAACGAAACATCTTTTCCAAATAGTTTCTAAAATTTGGGAGACAGATATCTAATTTTATCATCACTTAAATGAATTTTCTAGTGAATTTAAAATACTACTCCCTGAATAAAATTCCAGTTGCCATAAGCCTTCAATAAATTATATATAATATAGTAAAAATACAAAAATTGTAATTATTTTGTGCGTCAGTACGGGGCCTTCAAAGACTAAACGGAAATGAAAGCATCAAATACAAACAAAAATGTAGCTCCAGATCTGTTTTACATTATAGGCATTAATAACAATTGGAAATTTAGTCGCAAAACACTTACTGTATTAGTTTTTTTTCTCATTAGTCTCTTTTTGGGCTTAATTGGTACAGTCCTCTATCAGTATCTCTATTATCATTCTATTTTTGTAAAAGTTCAGCAACGTTATGACGCACAAAAATTACAAACTAACAATTTACAGGACAACTTAGAAAAATTAGAACGTCAATATTTAGTTTTGAAGCAAGAAATTGACAAGAAGGACTTTATTATTTCCATGACACAGGAATTATCTGTAGAAAATACAGAAGAAAATTCTTTGTCGAAAAAAAATGAGAAAAAAGCACTTCAAGAGATTTCAAACTTACAAAACACATTGGATGCAAGAGAAACAGAAATTCGGAATCTGGAAAATCAAAACAAAAAGTCTGCTCAAAAAATTCAAGCTATGTTGCAGAGAATTGCTGATTTGAAACAGAAAATTCGAGATGAAACAGAAAATGTTGCTTCAGCATCGTTACAACCAGATTTAGTGATAGAGCAATTCACCGCTGCTCATGAGTCAAATCTGGTTTCTATTCAATTTAATTTAAAGAGTTTAGGAAATCGTTCACAGGCTGGCTACATAATGATCCTACCAGTTCGTGAGGAGGAACAGGATCAAAAAATTGAACTTGATATAGAAAACGCAGAAAGTTTTTCTATCAAAAGATTCCGCACAATTTCTAAAGAATTTTCTCAAAGTGCAGATCAGCCAATGATGGCACTACGAATTGCCGTTTGGAGTCGAGACAAGAAAAAACTTTTAGACCAGATCTTTTCTTTAAAATAAACTACTCTAACTTTCCATCTTGTTCCAAGTACTCAAAAACAGTACCTTCCAACTCTTTTGCTCGAAAAAAATACTGATAATATACAGGCCCATCCGGTTTTGTATAGTATTGAACAATACACTTTCTCATCGCTCCCCGTTGAGTATGGCAGTCACGAATGATGTGATGTGATCCAGGATTTTGATAACTGGAACAGCCCATGACAACAGCACAGGCAACCCAAAGAAAAGTAAAATTCCTGGATAATCCGATCATTCTCTCAACTCTTCAATGATTGTACGTTCAACAGGAAGCTGAACATAACCAACTTCTTCACTCCAAAAATAGTAATATCCCAATACTCTTCCCTCGGCGTCCTTACCAGTGGTTATTTTACTGTCTCGTACTGTCCAGGTTTTAACGATTTTTCCCTCATCCACATAAGAAACCTTCATGTCTTTTCCCAAAAGATTATCTGCCTGGCGAAAAATTTTGTTTCTCGATTCCTCAGTACAACCAATGATAAACAAAATACAAATCGCAGATAACAAATAACATAATTTTTTCATAATTCCTTTATTGTCGAAGTGGCTACCAGATACGCTGATCAATAAGTTGTAACGTTATAAAAAACAGTGTGTCAAAGTGGTTATAAAATATTTTATCACATATACTTTTTTTTTAATAGAACTCAAAAAAAGAGCGGAAGGACAAAAAGGAAGGAAGATGGAGAGCAGACAATGGTTCTGCGTAATCATGTCTGCTCTGCATTCAATTAGAATCGCATGAGCATGAAGCATAAGCCCAGGATGATAGTCGGAATGAAGGCACCTTTTGCCAATCCTGCTGGAGAGACTCCATTTTCAAAATATTTAGCCAAAATCGATTGTCCTGCAGGGTTTGGCGCATTTGCAATGACAGTCAATCCTCCACCAGTAACGGCTCCTGCAACTACCGCATACTTCATTCCGTCGGTGAATCCCGGAACCAAAGTACTCAGATAAGTGATGGCCGCATTATCATTAAATGCTGTCAGGATAGTAGCACCAATCATCAAAGGAACTTCTGTCAGGCTACCTAACACCGGAGCAATCCACCAGGCCTGTAGCCCTCCATGTGTGACCAGTCCCGCCAGAAAGAATCCTACCAGCAAAGCCGGTTTTAAGTCAGTTCGATTTTGGAAAGGAGCGGTTGCTTGAGCAAATCCGAGGAAAAATAAAAATCCTCCAATAAATAAAGGAGGGTAGTGAGCATAAAAGACCGTCCAAGCCATGAAAAAGACATGTACTGCCATGATCCAACCTGGAACAGAATCGGGGCGGTTATCCCAATCAGGATCACGAAAAGGAGGTCTCTCATCCTTGGGAAGCAAACCAGGCAGTGCTTTTTGTATTTCTTTTTGTTTGATTTCTGTAAAAAGCCTTTCAAATGCAGCCTCCAATTCGGGGGATTTTTGCAGTTTTTCCGCCAGCTTATCCTTCAATCGTTTTTTAATCTCTTCATATTTTTGCTCAATCGTCTTGTTGAAGCCTAACTCTTCATTAGCAATCGTTTCCATTTGAGCAAGTTCCTTTTCCAATTCTTTCCGGTCAATTTCGGTCTTTTCTAATTCTTTCTCTGTTGCAAGAGCCGCATATTTTTTCTCAAGCTCATTCATTTCTGATTTATGGAAAACGTAATAAATTGCTGTCGAGATAACGATTCCTATAGCAGCCTTCCAGCCAAAATTCACAAGCATAAAACCAAGACTCCAATTCCAAGGACCGGCCACCATTAAGACAGGAGGTGCGGCAAAATGGGAAAGTGTTCCTCCAACTGAAACATTCACAAATAATAGACCAATGGTCGCATAAGAAAATTTTCGGCTGGGTCCAAGGGAATAAAACTTATTAGCCAGCAACAAGGCCGAAATGGTCATGGCAGCAGGCTCTGTAATAAAAGAACCCAGTAATGGCCCAAATATCAGGATAGTAAACCACCATGCCGTCAAAGTGCCTCCCATTAAATTAGCAATTTTTTCCATCATCATTTCTGACAATTTAATAACAGGACGCGTCGAAGCCAAAGACATGATCACCACCACAAACATGGGTTCCACATAGTTCACATGACTGAAGTAATGAATTAACGTCGATGGGCCATGGAAAATAACAAATGCCACTGCGAGTACTAAAACCCACATGCCAAAGACGGCTTCTACTTCTCCGACAAAGTGCATGATTTCAGCAAGAAAATGCTTCTTTGTATCGGGCTTCCCTGCTTCGACAGAGTGCTCGTACTCATGGTGCAGGCGGTGAGCAATTGCAACAAACTTTGAAGTAATAAATGTGTGTAGGATGGCACATAAAAAAATCAGAGACGCGATTAGATAAAATGGTTCCGTTTTGATCCGATTGACCATTTTTCCTCCAATCCCAAGATTTTCTTCTCCCAAGTACGTACTGATTGGACGTGGAAAAACCATCGCTTTGCTTGCCCGATACACGACCAAGTGTTTAAATGCATCTGATGCCTCTGTACCAAGTACATGATCAACTTCTTCTGCAAAGTCCACTTCCGCATGAAAAACTTTGCCTTTTAAGCTTTCCAGTAAAGTCAAAGCTTCTTTATTGACAGAACCTGGCACTGCTTCAATATCTGCCGTGAGCTTTTCCAGGACATGAGATGTGATTTCAAAACCGGTTTGCCCGCCACCAGCTGCATATACCAGAGTTGTTACAATAAGCAAAAATAAAATAATAATCCAAAGTTTGAAATAACGTCTCATTATGTGCTCCTTCAAAAACAAATTCTAAAATTGAAAGGGGGTCGTCTGTCTCATGTGCGGGCTTCTATCTTCTAAGCAGTCAAAACCTTTCCGGGAGTTTCTAATCAATAAGGGGGTGGATTTGTAGTTCAAGAAATGGCAATTGCGTATATCGCAATCACCAGGTATGTAACAAGCATGATCACGGATTTACGCTTCGTTAAGGTATAGTTATCCGTATAAAAGAGATAAATAGCCAGGAATGTAGATCCTAACAGAATCCACAATAGCGATTTATAAGGCATTTCCATGAGTGTGTAAGGTTGACCTGAAAAAAACATCATGGCAATTGGCACGCTCAAACATATCAAAATGTCAAAGATGTTGCTTCCAAATACATTTGAAACGGCGGCATCGTAATTCCCCTTCATGGCACTCAGCACAGAAAGCGCAGTATCAGGTGCCGAAGTACCCGCTGCAATGACAATGAATGCCATAATGACTGCATCAATTCCTAAGAGATCTCCTAATCCAATAGAGGATTCTACTAGAAGGTGGGAAGCAGCTCCCATGACCAGCATCATGCCAATAATCCAGGCCCAAGCTTCTTTCTCAGTCTCAATATGCAGTTCTTCCTCTTCTTCCTCTTCTTCCTCTTCTTGTTTTGTGACACCTTCCTGATAAGCGGTTGCCATTTGGTGACTTTTGTAATGCTTATGCAGCATGTATATGTAGCAGACATACAACAGAAAAAACAGGGTTGCAACCCCGATACTCCATTCCGATGTCCAATACACAGTGGCAATCAGAACCACCACTACCGCCAGATAAAATAAACTGTCTCTCCAGACCACTTCACGGCTTAGTATGAGAGGTGTTGTTGCCACCAAACCCGATGCTGCCGGGATGATTAAAACATTATATAAGGCCGACCCAGCAATCGTAGCGACACCTACCTCAAATTGTCCCAGAAACATCACCGCAATCACTGCTACGGCAAACTCAGGAAAAGAGCTAGCAATGGCATCAATCACAGCAGCCTTCACAGATTGTGGAAGATTGTGGTGGTCTTCGATGAATTCTGCGGCAGGAGCAAAATGATCTCCGGCTTTCCAGATAATAATAGAGGCCAGACAGATCGTAGCCAGAAAACAGAAAAACTGAAAAAAGCCCAGCGGAATGGGCCACGTCACTAAAGCAACTCCTGCTAAAATGAGAGTGGGTTTATAAATTTTTGGCCCTAAGAAATTTTGTATTTTTACCAACGGGTTCATAGTGTTCAATCAAAAAAAATTAAAATAAATGATTCTCTGCTAGTTTGATTCTTTTGTGGTCTTGAGTTGAGTCTCTTCACCTTTTAACAAGCGGAGAATGTTCTCTCGATGCCGGTATGCCAGCAATGCAGATAATCCAGTATATAATAACACCTGGGAGATCAATATATTTTCTCCTAGTAACCAGGGGATTAACAGAAATAATAATGGTAATACACCTAATACGGATAATGCTGCAAGACTAGAAATACGTTTTGCTAAAAATATTCCTATCCATATCAATGCGGCAATCAACCCGATTGGAAATTTGAGAATCGCCAAAACCCCAAAAAGTGTTGCAATCCCTTTGCCTCCTTTAAACCGGAGAAACACAGAAAACACATGTCCACAAACAGCAGCAACTCCTACACAACTCCATTGAATGACCAACACCTTTCCTTCTCCATCAACCAACCAGGATTGTGCAATCAGCATGGCAGTGGCACCTTTTGCAAAATCTAAAAGAAAGGTCAAAATTCCTGGAAGTTTTCCCCCAATACGGATCAAATTTGTTGTGCCAATATTTCCGCTCCCTTGTGACCGAACATCAACACCTAACATATATTTGCCAACCAGTAGGCCAAAAGGGATGCTACCCAGGAAAAATCCCAACAGGAGCATGAATACAAATGTCATTACTTTACCTAATTAGTTTCTGAACGCAAACTTTTTCATGCTTCATATATCCACGTTTACACGGATTTCAATTGGCGAAGTGTTTTTTCTCAACGATCAGCTTGCAGACTTTTCACTCAAACATAATTACTATTAGCAAGTTAATACATGAAAAACAAAATAATTAACTCATGTTACGTGTATATTTTTTGCAAAAAGTTTATCTTTCTTCAAAGTATACTATTTCTCACTCGCTAGTATTCAGGTGTCAGGAATCAAGAGTTAGAATGAAAAATTCACAGACCTCATCTTCCACCAATGTTTTCTCAGGAATAAAACTATTCTGTACATCATGGTCAATCAAAATTCCATTGGAGTTCTGATTGGCCTGTGATACAACAATACGAACACATGCTGATTTGTTGATTTTTTCTTAATTTGAAGGACCTGCTATGGCAGACGACAAGGTAACACCTGGTACCAAAACAAATGAACTATCCGAACATATTCCCGAAGCACAGAAGGCTGTCAAAGAAATGTTAACACCGGATAAAGGTACGCAGAAAGAACTATCCGAACATATTCCCGAAGCACAGAAGGCTATCAAAGAAATGTTATCCTCCAATAAAGATAGCAGAATCGCTAAAAAATCAGGAAAAGCCACACTTTTACAGAAAGAAGTTCCAGAAAAAATATTTCATACCATCAAATTTGTGGGAGATGTGCCATTGCGGTTGTATGCAGAAGTCGCGCGCACCGAAATTGATCTACGTCATATCCTGTCATGGAAAAATGGAAGTATTGTCAAGTTTGATAAGATCATTGGAGAGCCCGTCGAAGTTTTGATCGGTAATCAGTTAATTGCCCGTGGAGAAGTGGTTGTTGTCAATAATCGTTTTGGTGTCCGGATTAGTGAAATCACTCGTCCTGATGAAAAAGTTGGAGCGGCACATCATTAACAAGGCGGACCATGTCGAAAAAATGGGGACAACATTTTCTGATTGAACCGAATTATGTGGATCAAATGTTACACGTGGCCCAGGTGGATGAGGATGATTGTATTCTGGAAATTGGTCCAGGTCAGGGCATTTTAACAGAAGCACTGCTGCAAAAAAAATCACAGGTTACAGCAGTTGAAATTGACCCCAAATTGTATCAGCAACTCAGCAAAAAACTCTCCCAGCAAAAAAAGTTCACCCCTGTGAACCAGGATGTTCTACAATATACTCCTCAAGAATTGATATCATTTTATCCAGAGCCTTATAAAATCGTAGCAAACCTCCCTTATAATATTGCCACTCCCTTGTTTTTCAAACTGCTGGAACTGCGTGAACACTTACTCTCTATTACTGTAATGGTCCAAAAGGAAGTAGCAGAACGTATCTGTGCGACTGTCGACAGCAGGAAAGCCTATGGTGTGCTCTCCATTGCCGCTGAGGTAGGATTTGAGCGCAAATTGGCCTTTTCAATACCCCCATCTGCTTTTGCTCCTCCCCCCAAAGTGGATTCTGCGGTAGTGCACCTTTTACCCAAAGCGAAAGTCATGCCTGCTGAAAAAGAAGCCGTATTTTTAAGGTGGATTCAGGGATTATTTAATCAAAGGCGTAAAACGTTGCTAAATAATTTGCAACGCTGCACTCCACTTGCATTTCAAACACATAAGTCGTATTTGGAAAAACGGTATGCCAAGCAACGGGCAGAAACGTTAACTCTCTCAGAATTCATGGAATTGTTTGCTTTGATAGGAGATGTCAAGTAGGCATGAATATAGATTAAGAGGTTTCTATGATTTTTTATAAAAATAAATGGATTGTCTTCACTTTGCTGTTTTTTTTGGGGTTTGTCATGGGGTGTGGCAGTTCGGATGAAGGCGATGATTCTGAAGCAAAAGCAGCATTCAATGCATCTGAGGTGATTATTGACGAGGGATCTGTGGATGAATTGGAGTATGAAGTCAGAGAGTCTGCCATTCGATTCGTCAATCCTACCACACATCCAGCCACCTTGACTCAGTATGATGAAAACCGAGAAATTGTGGATGTCCATTCGATTCGCACCCAGAATACAACAGAGTTCTTGGCCAATCTGCTGGAAGGGGATGACGATGATGGGGTAGAAACCCATCGTTTCATTCACGAAGATGCAGTGACGGGAGAGATTTTTTTTAAGGGAGAATATTCCATAGTTGCAGAAGTGATTGGATTGATTCGAAGTGGTCTGAGTGCCAGTGTCCTTAGTTCACAAACCGCAATTTGTTTTTTCAGTCAGGCCAATCTCCGCTCTGATCATATACTGGAACAACTGGAGGAGGATGTGGAAGAGTGCTTCGATAGCTATGAAGAATTACAAGTGGAAAAATTGTCCATCCTGGATAACCTTACTGGTATTGTATTATCCTCCACTACAACATCTACCAAAAAAACAATCAAACTTCGTGCGGACTCCTAACCTGGTATAATCAAAACTGAATTAGCCACAGCAGAGAGCACAGAGAAATCATTATTGTTTCAGGAACTGGATGACTACTGTTCAGACCACGATATCAGCCATCCTGGAAAACAAGACATAGCTCAAGCCTTTGACAACCTTTTCACCCACCAGAATCGAAAAAACTTTTCTCATTGGGAAGAGCGTTTGTCGAAGTTTGAAAAAATAGAACGGGAGTTTATTTTGGAGTGTCTAAATCAGCTCAGTCTCCAGGGAGAAATTTCCAGAAATAAGATATTTGATCTGTCTCAAAGCCCCAGGGATCACAATCAGATTCATGAAAAATTCATTGTCAACTCTTTGATTCATGACGGTTACATCCACGAAACAGAAATCTCCAGCAAAAATTTCCGTTTCAATTCTCCAATCCTGAAAGAATGGTGGAAACGCTATGTCCTCAACAAATAAACCATTCACTTTACTGCTGTACAACACACAAAACCTGCCCAAAGAAATCGTTAAGCAGGATTTTGTCATCCGCCGCAAACAATACCAAAGCATCTGGAATGACATTTGTACTGCAAAGATGGCGCACCCAGAACAGCACTTCATTGTCCAGGGTTTGAGAGGATCAAGGAAAACCATGCTGCTCCTCAAATTAGCCTATGCAGTCGAGGAGCATGAGCAGTTAAAAACTTGGTTGATTCCTGTTCTGTTCAAAGAAGAAGAATATAAGAACGATAGTATCCCTTTCTTTGTATTCCTCATATCCAAAAGACAATATCATGGAGCATTGAATCTGCTCAATCAGTTCCATTTGAAAGAGCGTTTCAAACCGCTTTATTATGCCTTGATGCATTTTCTGGAAGAAGAGTATCCCAATGAATTATTAAGGATGGGAGACGAATTGAAAGAGACGGTGGATGAGATCATCGCAGAAGTGCAGGCTCTCAAAGAGCGGTACGGTTAACGTTTAAAAATATTTTTCTCTGTGACTCTGCGCCTCTGTGGCAAACTTATTTAGAAAGCAAGCGGAAAAGATGACGTTTGAAAGGCAGCTTGGATTGTTGCAGCACCTGGAGATTGTCAGCAGAAATGGGTTTGAGAAACACCACAAATGAGGCATAAACCATCCCACCCAAGCCAATCAGCAAGGCGATTTTTAGAGGTAGTATTTCCGGTACAAACGGAGAGGCGATCCACAAGACAATTCCCATCCCTAATGCCGCTAGGGCAATTTTTCCCATGAAGGCCCAGGAATAGCGAGGTTGGATGGTCTGGTGGACACACCAGGTTTCATACAACGAAGAAAGCACTCCTGTGATCAGGGTTCCCCAGACAACACCAAGGGCATGGTACGGTCCCACCAGAATCACGTTAATCACCATATTGAACACCCCAAAAAAAACACGGGAGCCAATCAAGCGATTCTGCTGATCGGCTGCCAGCATGAAACTGGAATTCAAAATACCAATCTTGACCACGCTGAAATGAACAAAGAATAAGATCAATAAGGGAGCCGCACTGCTGTTTTCGGCTCCATAAAATAAGTGGATCAATTCGTTTGCCATCAATATTCCACCAACACTGATGGGAATTGTGAACAGGTAAATGAATTCAAACAACCCCGTATACACGCGACAGATGTTTTCACGATTACCCTGATGGTACACCTCTGAAATGAAGGGCAACACAAACCCGCCATGGAGTGCTAACTCAAAAAAGCTGGTTGAAAAAAATGCAAAATTGAAAGCAATCGTGTAAAAAGCCACCTGGCTGATATCTGGATCAAATGCTCCCAAAATGAAAATGTCCCCCCCTTTTCCTAAGACATGGAGCATGAGTGAATAAAAATAGAAACTCAACGCATAGGAATAAATACGTTTTTGTAAGGAAGTGGGAAACCGTTCTTTAGCTGAATTGGAACGAAAATAGAAGCGGCTGTGCAAAGCAAAAATCAACAACGTGACGAACTTTGATGCGATGTTGGCCAGTAACACTTCTGTGATGCCACCACCAAGCTGGATTAAGACAATAGCACTGGCAAGATAAGCACAGAAGGTGAGCAACTCAACGGTATTGATCAAACGTTGTTTATAATGAATGACCAAAATACGGCGTGTCAAATCCTGTAAACCGACAGAAATGACCAGGAACAGCATCAGCTGTAGATAATTGACAAATGATTGTGAATCAGCAGAGACGTCTTTAAAGATAATCTCGACCAATGGAGCGGCAAAAAGAAAACAAATACTGCTGCTGGTGATCAACAAACCACTTCGAATGATACCTGCTTGACGAATCAACGCAGGAATGTGCATTTCTTTTTTTTTTACCTGAAACTCTGGGATAAAGCGAGAAAGTGCCCCTTCGATACCAAGAGACGTTGCTAAAACAAGAGAAGCTTGAAAATTTAACAGTACCGATAGAATGCCATAATCGGTATTGCCTAATAAGCGCACCAAGAGAATGGATTCGGCAAAGCGAATGAGAGCCAATCCTCCTTTACCCAGAAAATCCCAGATCATGGCTGAAATCGCTTTTTGTGCAGACGACATAGGCTCAATTTTTTCAAGTCCAAAATTATTCAGAAGCCTGTTTTTGAATAACGGCATACATGTTGTGATATGTCCATTGATTAACAATGGGAATCTGAGCAAGAAACTGAACACACTGCTCCATGTATGCAACTGGAAATGGTTTAAAGAAGTGGCGGGAATATTTATTGATTAAAAAAGTACCACCATCGTAACCAGATTCAACAATGGTACCATTTGAAGGAACAATCATGGGCAACTCTTCCTGAGTAAAAAGGAATAAATGATCTTCACCATCCGGGCCGAATTGCCGGGTTTCCAAAGCTTTTCTGGAAGACTTTTCTGAAAATTGAGAGAAAGTAGGCAGGTTATTTTTTAGGGAAGAGCCGTTTGGAGTGGTGATAATCAGCAATCCTCCTGGACGCAAAAAACTAAATATTTTTGATAATATTTCATCAGGGTGGGCACAATGTTCTATCAATTCTCCTGCAATGGCGAAATCCAGGCTTTCTTTAGGCAGGTTCAATTCTTCAATATTGGAAACAATCCAGGTGATTTGACCATGCTCATATTTTTGTTTTGCATAGGCAATGAATGATTCATTGATGTCTATTGCAAAAACAGTATAACCCAATTCAGCTAGCAATAAACTGGCATTTCCCTGGGCACAGGCAAAATCGCCAATTTTGATATTTTCAGGGTTTTGGAAATACTTTTGTACCGTGACAACGATACAATTCAGCCGATTCCAGTAATTCACTCTGACATTGTTATGCAAATCAGGATTATCAATTTCCCGTTTATCATATTCAAGCAACTGTTTGTATTTTTCGTCGAGGGAGGCTTCCAGAATTTGGGCAGATTTCATGAGTCTGTATTTTACAAAGTAGCATTAGTTGAGCATTTCATCTGCGTTATTCCCCATCATATCAGGGGCAGAAGCCATTTGTAACAAGGTAATCAAATCCTGCCAACGGGTGTTGATATCGTAGGATTCCAGTAGTGTTTGTTTTTCCGAACTGGTAAATTCGAGGTTCATCGAGAGGATATTGACCAAATGGTGCAGAGGGATCATTTTGATTTTCTCCCAAATCATCGTGATGTTTCTTTTTTCTAAATAGTATTGAAAAGCGTCATAGAGGGGCTCTTTTGCCAACTCAGCTTGTTTTTCTTGAGCATCGTGTTGAAAGTTCATGTAATTTACCAGGGTTTGGCGATAAAGCCTGTCGGAACTGACTTCTTCTTCAATTTGAAATCGGATCATGCCTTGCAGACGGATCATATAGTTGCCATTGGGGAGTTGACGGCATTGATCCAACTCTCCCACACAACCCACCTGATACAATTCTTCTGTATCGGCACCCTTGGGTTGAATCATGCCAATATAAGCATTTTCTAATTCTTGATGATCCTTGATCATCTGGCGATAACGAGGTTCGAAAATATGAAGCGGTAAGATACAGTCTGGTAAAAGAATTGTACCATACAATGGGAACACGGGAATGATTTGAGGAGGTTGAATGGTCATAGAAAAATCCATTTGTTTTCAAAAAGAGCAACTGAATTGCTGTTGAAAATTATTGCTCAGTATGTGGTCCAATTCATCGTTCGTTTGTGGATGAAACGGCATGGTTTGTTGCCAGACTGGTGCTTTTTCCATGCACAAGTAAGTCGTTACCTGTGGTGCAAGGGCATGTATTTCTTGGCGAACTGTCTGAAACATCCTCTGACGGATTTTTTTCAAATATCTCATTTTTCCATCTTCTCCCTGAATGAACTCTCCCAGGAATATGGTACTTTTGGGAAAACGTTCTTCCACTAAAGCTTTTAATTTAGGAATATACCGTAGTGTTCCCAGGCTAATCCAAGCAATGTTATGAACAGGAATAGCCTCCAACAATTGATGAACCAGTTGTGTATACCCATTTTCCCAATCTGCATAATAAATCATGGGGTCAAAATGGAAGGCTACTTTATAACCGGCTTTGGAAGCTTTGCAAGCTGCCTCCAGTCGCTCATGTAGTGAAGCTGTTTTGTGCTCTTCCTGTTCAATAATGTTAACAGGATTCAGTGACCAGGCAATGATCGTCTTGCCATTATGGGGTAAATTGAGCAAATGATCCACAGAATTCGATTTTGTTTTCAATTCCAGGATAGCATTTTCCAACTTCCCAAAAAACGGGATAATATGTTGATTGATTTCTAAAACAGGGTCCAAGGCCAAACTGTCTGAATGCTCTCCTGTCCCCACACGAAATAAACGTTGTGGTTGGGAAGCGATACGCTGACGAACCTGATCCAAAATCTCAGCCAGATTGGCATGTACCGTAATCACAGGTTTATTCAAGAATGCCTGTAAAATACAATAGCTGCATTCCAATGGGCAGTTTTCAACCAAATCCAGGGTGAAGTAGTTGCAACAGACAGCCCCTGTTGTGATTCCTGGACAGGACTTGATGGAATTGCCTGGAAAGTATTTCAAATGGAGTGTTTTTTTTCCTTCAGTGAGAGGATTTTTGACAGGATCTGGATTGTTTTCGTTTTTATGCCATGCATAGTTTTCGACAATTTCACAGGGAAGGTTGGAAAACTTGCCAAGCAAATTCTGAGTGAATGGTTCATCCATTACTGCTTGATCGACAATAATTCGTTCTGGAATGTAATCGGTCATGAAAATCCCTGTTCTTTATTCAATTAGCCACAAAGCCAGGAGGCTGGCTCCACACAAAGAGCACAAACGGTGGCTTATTTTAAGTCTGACAAAGTCTAATTATCGGGATTGCAAATAAGATTTCGCATTTTGGACATCCATTTCAATTTGTTGCTTTAATGCCTCCATGCCAGAAAACTTTTTTTCTTCTCTCAATTGTTTGAGTGGCCAAATCTCTAGTGTATCACCATAAATATCATCAGAAAAATCAAAAATATAAGTTTCTATTGTTTGTTCGCGATGCCCAAATGTAGGACGTATCCCTACATTGGTGACACCATGATACTTTTGATCATTGATGGCAATTTCTGTCACATATACTCCATTGGTCAAAGGAACCTTAATTTCAGGCCGTAAATTTGCGGTAGGAAATCCCAAGGTTCTTCCTCGTTGCTCTCCTCGCTGAACAACAGCACGTATGCTGTATCGTCTGCCCAGGTATTGGGGAATTTGTTCAAAACGATTTCCCTCAATCAATTGGCGAATGAAGGTACTGCTGACTGTGTTATCTCCAATCTGAATTGCTGGAATTTCTTCCAGGTCAAAATTATATTGCTGGCTATAGTGCTTTAATAATTCAGAATTACCGGTACGGTTTTTCCCAAAGTGGAAATCATAACCAATGACCAATTTCACTAAATTGAAGCGTTCGATCAAAAAATGAAGTACAAAATCATCAGGGGAAAGTTGAGAGAACTCAGAAGTGAAGCGAATGATGTGGACGGCGTCCAAGCCCATTTCTTCCAACAGACGGATTCTCAGTTCTGGTGTGCAAATCTTCTTCACGGGCTCTTGCAGGTGAATGATTTCTTGGGGATGAGGATCAAAGGTCACCAACACACTGAAACATTGTCGCTGTTTAGATTCCTGGACAACTTTACGGATGATCGATTGATGCCCCAGATGCACTCCATCGAAGTTCCCAATAGTGACAATAACAGGGTTTTGAGGAGAAAGGTCTTCTCGAAAGTTAACAATTTCCATAATCAATTCACAAACTCAATTTCCTGGCCTCGGATGTTTTCTATAATCTTGCCTTCCCAAAAGACAGTCTGTCCATTGACAATGGTTCGTATAGGCCATCCTTGCAACTCGATGCCATGATAGGGAGACCAATTGACTTTTGTAAACAATTGTCCATTGGAAACCGTTTTTTTCTGATTCATATCCACCAAAACCAAATCGGCATCCATCCCCACTTCAATGTTTCCTTTGCCTTTCATGCCATAGAGCCGGGCAGGTGCTTCACACATCCACTTGACAACTTCTTGCAGAGTACACTCTCCCTGATTGACACGGTTGAGCATCAATGGTAAGGAAGTTTCGACTCCTGGCATACCAGAAGGAGCTTTTCCATAAGGTTGGTCTTTTTCCTGAAGCGTATGAGGCGCATGATCGGTGGCAATACAGTCAATAATCCCTTCTTTCAGCCCCTTCCACAATGCTTTTCCATGCCTGGCAGTACGTAGGGGAGGGTTCATTTGAGCCAGAGTTCCCAGGGTTTGATAGCATTCTGGTGCTGTCAACATGAAATGTTGTGGACAGACTTCCACAGAAATTTTATTGTCCTGCGGCAATCGACGGAGCAACTGAACTTCTTCTTCAGTCGTCAAGTGCAGGATATGCAGACGACGATTGTACTTTAAAGAAAGCTTAACGGCCAATTCTGTTGCCTGCAATGCCGCAGCTTCATCACGGATTCTGGGATGCATGGCCACATCATGGATCTCAGAAAAAAGAGCGTTGTTTTCTTGCATCACTGCCTCACTTTCAGCATGTACCGCAATCAAGCGAGAACCATTTGCAAAAATATTTTCCAGATCTTTTTCATCACTAACCAATAAATCTCCAGTGGAAGAACCCATGAATATTTTAATTCCACAGACATTTTTGACCTGGTTCAGCTCTGTAAGATTATAGGAAGTTGCTCCGATGAAAAAACCATAATTGACC
Organism: SAR324 cluster bacterium; assembly: GCA_028282505.1. Taxonomy (GTDB): domain Bacteria; phylum SAR324; class SAR324; order SAR324; family NAC60-12. Next base: position 29,782 of record JANQHV010000645.1, read on the forward strand.
ACACATTTTTGGGCAGCATCTTTTTTTTTCTCTGCCATTAACTCTGCTGTAACAATAGACGGCTTGTTGTTCGGCATATCCAGAAAACTGGTTACACCTCCTGCAGCGGCAGCACAGGACCCTGTATGTAAATCTTCTTTGTGGGTTACACCTGGATCTCGAAAATGTACTTGAGGGTCGATAATTCCAGGAAGTAGTGTCAATCCTGCCGCATCGATTTCTTCTCCAATTTGAGAAACATTGGTACCAATTGCCTGAATTTTTCCATCTGCTACAGCAACATCACACTCTACCACTCCATGAGGCAGTACTACCTGCGCATGACGGATAGTCATTGATGCGTTCATAATATCTTTCCAAAATGTTGTTTTAATAGTTTGGCAGCATCTTTTGCAAAATAGGTCAAAATCATATCAGCTCCTGCTCGTTTAATGGATAATAACATTTCCATCATTGCTCTATCTGGATCGATCCAGCCTTTTTCTGCTGCTGCCTGAATCATGGAGTATTCTCCAGATACATTGTAGGCAGCAATCGGGGTATCAAATTCTGATTTGGCTTGGGTAATGATATCCAGGTAGGCCAGTGCTGGCTTGACCATGACAACATCCGCCCCTTCTTCAATATCCATTGCGATTTCTCGTAATGCTTCACGAGAGTTGGCAGGATCCATTTGATAGGTTTTTTTATCGCCTTTCTTGGGGGCAGAATCCAAGGCTCCACGAAATGGGCCATAAAAACAAGAAGCGTATTTGGCAGAATAGGCTAGAATCCCTACATTGGGGAATCCAGCCTGATCCAAAGCATGCCGGATTGCGCCTACACGGCCATCCATCATATCAGAAGGGGCTACCCAATCCACCCCTGCTTCTGCATGCGAAAGGGCCATTTTGCACAAGACTTCTACTGTTTCATCATTGACGATTTCATCGCCAACTACCAAGCCATCATGACCATGATTGGTATAGGGATCAAGTGCAATATCGGTTTGTACACAGAGATCAGGGACACTCTTTTTCAACGCACGTACCGCGCTCTGGATCAATCCATTGGGGTCATACGCTTTTGTTGCCTGATCGTCTTTTTCTGTGGAATAACCAAATAAATTCACCGCACCTATCCCTAGTTCAAAAATTTTCTGACCCTCTTTCACTAGCTCGTCAACAGAGAATCGAAACTGGCCAGGCATAGTAGTAATGGGATCTCGAAGTTTTTCTCCTTCTGCCACAAACATGGGATAGATCAAATCAGCAGGGTACAGTTGTGTTTCTCGAACCAGGCCCCGAATTGCTGTTGTCTGGCGTAATCTCCTTGGACGATGAGATAAATACATAGGTACCTCTTTTCTTTATTTGCAGAATAATTTCCTATCTTCTTCTTGGGTTGTATCTCCACGGTTTGTGGTTTTGATACGCTTGTAATTGAGCTTCTAACGCAAATTCACCCATTTCTTCCCATTTTTCTTCTTTGGCTTTCACCATCACTTTTTTTTGAGTCTGAATGGCCTCATTAAAATTTCCAGCTTCTGCATAAGCCGCCGCCAGCGTCGCTAAAAGGTATGCTCTTTCCCCTTCAAGCTGAATTGCCTGTTTGGCCAGTTTAATCGCTCTTTTGCCATCTCGACAACTGGCTTTCGGACAAGTGGCCAACATCCAGGATAAGGTGTTATAACGGACTGCTTGATCTGGATCTAATTCGATTGCTTTCGTGTAGTCCTCAATTACATGACTGTATTGTTTTGTAGATTTATAGGCCATCCCTCGATTATGGTAAGCACTGCCACTTGGCAATAGTT
>JANQHV010000674.1 GCA_028282505.1 SAR324 cluster bacterium
AGATTTCATCAAAGACGACAGTTGCACCATGATTTCATTGCGATCAGGAGCATTTTGAGCTTTCACCTGCACCAGCCGTCCTACTTCTTTTTTCATCACAAAAAACTGTAATGAATCCAGGGGTTTACTAGCAGGCTGGTTATAAGTATTTTTTAAAATTCCTTCTATCTGCCTGGGATCAATCCATTTATTCTGAAAAAGTTGGGAAAGTAATCGGATCAATTCGACTCGCTGATTCAATTCCTTTTCAATATGCTCAGCCCCTTGCTTCCTCAAAGTCAGAAATAATTGTTTCTGGAGCAATTTATGGTCATGCAACCAATCCCACTGGCTGATGATCAAGCTCTTCTTCAAATCACTGACCAACTGTTCTTCTGGCTTCTTCAACATCTCGGCGTAACATAAAAAACTCAATCTTCCTGATAAAGCAAGCTCTGTCAATTCTATCCCAATTTCTCCTCGACGAGATAGATTATATGCCAGAGACACCAAGTGTTGTACCAATGTTTCTACTTGGGCTTGATCTAGAGATGAGGACTGCTTTCCAACTTTCCTGGCATCATTGAGAAATTGTTTGAGTACTTGATTATAAATGTTATCAGAGACTTGAGAACTCGATTCAATCCGCATCACTTCCTGTAGCCAGTGCTCTGGATCAAACGCCATCAATAAATTATCCAAACTCTCCGTAGAAGGACTATCCTGAAAACTTTGCAGTGTCTTATTGCGGCATAGATTATACAATTGTAGATTGCCTTTGAGCATCGCCATTCGATTTGGAACAATGCTCGCTTTTTGATCACGAAGTTCTTTTAAACTCGCATCCTGTAATTGAGGCAGTTGTGTCAGCAAATTTTGAAGAGGATGAAACACATCGGGAAGGGTCACCTTAATGCGGGAAAAACCATTCAAGTAAAATGTGCGTCGCAAATCATTGTTTAGCGATTCAAGGAACTCACGGAGCAGTGGTTCCATCCCCTGGATATCAGTTGGAGCAGCATTTTTGCTATTGCAGTAGCGCTCAAATGCTTTTTTGATTTGTAAGTTCATTAATACACTTTCTTTACTGATCTTGATTTTCCAGCTCTTCTGCTTCCAACTCAGCTAAGCGTTGCTGCCGCTCAATAGCTTTATTATAGCGATCTGTCACATCCTGAATCATTTCGCGTTGCCTTGTCTTTTTATACATTCGAATCAAATGAATCAATACATCTTTATCTGGCTTTAGACGTAACGCTTCCTCATAACAACGAATGGCTTCGTAATTGCGTCTCTTTTTCTCAAATGCCTTACCCTCTTTTAGCTTTTGCTGAATAGATACCAATATTTCACGCTCTCTGGCTTCGTTCTGAATAGTACGCAGTAAAACATTCATTTTTTTGATACCTTCTTCATCCCTCAATAGTTTATAAGCACCAAGGGCATCTTCCACCACCGTTTTAGAACGTTCGATCTCCAGACTGATTTCATACACGCGAGCCGCTCGGGTATATTTATGTACCTCCATATAATTAAGAGCTTTATCCAATAACATCTGATTGGCTTTCTTCATTGCTTCTTTGACTTCTGGCTGCTCGTAGTACTTTTCCATGATTACTTTATATACTTCCATCGCCTCGTCAAACATTTCAACCTCTAAATAAATATGCCCCAAACGTCTAAGAATATCTGAAGTTTCACTCTCTTCCCGGAGTACCTCAAATACCCTTTGGGCATTCTTATATATTTCGTCTCGATAGTATTGTTCTCCTAAAGAACGAAATTCTTGCATATTGTAATGATCTCTTGATTTCTCCAAAAGTTGAGAGGCAATGACAAAATATTTTCGTGCCAGATTATAGTTTTTTTGTTGATAATACAAATATCCTAAATTTACAGTAGCATAACGATTATATTTATTTTCTTCCAAAATGGAGAGCAACTGATCAATGGCCAGTTTCTTTTCTCCCCGTAAATCATAGGTCAAGGCCATGAAGCACCGAAGATTCTCATCTTGAGATTTATAAAACAGCAAACGGGTTAATGCCCGCCAGGCAATTTTAGGAAATGAGTTTTCAATGGAATAAAACGCCAGAAATTTCAATATCTCTTGTAGCTCTAAAGGAGGCATATCTTGATTTTCCCGAGCATAAGTCAAGATTTCTTCAGGAATTAAGACAATTTTTCGTTTCTTTTTTGGTTCTTCCTGTTTTGCTGGAACCAATTCTGCTTCCAATTTATTCTGCCAATCTTCTTCCTCTAAATTTTCTTGTGTCTCTCGTGCTTTCTCTTCTTCCTGCGCTTCATCAATTTTTTGTTGAATGGCTTTTAAGCGTTGTTCTCCTTCCTTATTATCTGGTATTTTTGGGCCATCCATTCTTTCAAAAGGGGTAATGGCATTCACGACATTACCGTCGTAGAGATCGACACGTGCCATAGCCGCTGCCAAATTGTAAGAAGCGAACCGATGTTCAGGATCATAGTTGAGACAATGGTGATAAAATTTAGACGCTTGCGCAAAATTCCCCATTCGTCGGTGGGTATTTCCCAGCACATTGGCCAGGTGGCTATTTTTGGGTTGGTGTTGGAGCAGGCTTGTACCAACTGAGATAATTCCCTCATAATCTCCAGTCTCCTCTGCTTGTTTGAATAATTTTTCTAAGGTTGAATTGGTTGCAGAACTATCCACCTTATAGGCTTTATTGAATTCTAAAATTGCCCGATCATAAAACTTGTTCTGCATTAACTTCTCACCTTCGGCTAAAAACCATTCCAGTGAATCTTTGCGCTCTGCCATCCGTCTCCGTTTAACTATTCAATCAGCGGTAGTGAAGGGAAAATGCCAAAAAGATCATTCTCAATAATTTTGCAAAAATTATTCCGAGTAAAAAATAGATCCCTTAATAATATAACTCCCTCGACTGAAAACAACCATTTTATTTCCTATGGCTCTGTTTAAACCAGGACAAAGGTGGTATGATCAATACCACAAACTATAAATGCCTCTTTCCTCTTTTGGAATAAGGGAGAAAAACAGAAAAAATTGAATCATTCCAATGAAAGAGTTATGAAAACATACATAACAAAATGAATCTTCAATTACAAATAGAAGAGTATCACTATAACATGAAAGCAATGATTTTAGCAGCAGGGAAAGGCTCCAGACTACGGCCTCTCACGGACTCTCTGCCCAAAGCACTAGTCCCCATTTCCCAGATACCCGCTCTGGAATGGGCAATACAGCGATTAGAAAAAATTGGAATCGACACGATTGCAATCAATACCCACTATCTGGCCCATCAAGTAGAAGCATTTGCTGAAAAACGTTTATCCACAGGTGCGAAATTGACTTTATTTCCAGAAGAAAATCTGCTTGGTACAGGAGGAGGATTGCTCAATACTCGAAACTTCTGGGATAATCAATCATTCTTTTTACATAACGTTGATGTATTTTGTTCTGCAAATCTTTTAGAAATTTATCACAGGCATGAGCAACAACAAAACATTGCAACGTTACTCACTCAAAATCGTCCAACTCAAACAAAATTACTCATCGATGAACAAGATTATATCTGTGGCATCCATTATTATAAGACACAGGAATACCGTTTAATCCGTGAACCTCATGGCACTTTAAAAGAGCAAGGATTCAATGGAATTCATATTATACGACCTGATCTTTTTCCAATGATTCGAGAATCGGGAGACTTTTCCATCATTGATTGCTATCTTCGCCTGTGCTCGGAAAATATCCCCATCCGTTCCTTTGACATTGGCAATGCTTACTGGAAAGATATTGGAACCGTCGAGAAGCTGGCAGAATTAGAGGCCGATTGGAAAAAATATCCCCACCTGCGAGCATGTTATGGAGCATAACACCAGCATCATGAAAAATCCATCTGCCAAAATACGGCATATTTTAGCCACCAACCAGATTTTTATCCCAGAAAAACAGTGGGCACTCTTACAACAATGGGTCGGACTACTGCAGGAGTTTAACCAAAAAATTAATCTGATTTCCAGAAAAGATGTTGATCGAGTGTGGGAAAAACATATTCTGCCCAGCCTGGCAATTCTTGCAGCAAGACCATTCCCCAATCATTCGGAAATCTGTGATTTAGGAACAGGAGGTGGATTGCCAGGAATGCCATTGGCTATTGTTCGTCCTGATTTACAATTCATCATGATCGATTCAATTGAAAAAAAAACCAATGCTGTCCAATCAATGATTTCAACCCTGGCCTTACCCAATGCTAAAATCATATCAGGACGAGCAGAAGAACTCGGTAAGCGGCGTTTTCACCAACATTTTTCTATTATCATAGCCAGGGCTGTGAGCTCTTTAGTTAACCTGGAAAAGTGGACCCGTCATCTCCGTAAGCCCAAGTCTGTTTTACACGCTTATAAAGGTGGAAATATGGAAATAGAAATTCAGCAGGCCTCCAAAATCCAGTTGATCTCTCGAATTGAAGAAACGTCCTTACACCTGAAAGGCGATTCGCAGTTGCTGGAAGATCAAAAAAAGATTGTCACCCTGTACTTTAGATGATTTCTAAGAGGGTTTCCCGAAACTATTTCCGAAGCGAAAAATCGTCCAGAATGAGGGGGGGGTGCAAAAATTTGAGGCGAATAGTGGTTCTATTTAACGAGAATTTCTGGTGGTCCGGCATTCCGGAAATCCACACCATTTCTGGCGGTTTTGCAGCAGGATAAGAGTTTCGGGAAACCCTCTTAGAATGAATTTACGAGGATTTTGCCGGAAATCGCCTTAATACTTTGATATTTGTACCCTTACATGGTAAATACCTTTCTCAAATTGTAATATCAGGGCATGTCTTTATTGTATTTAGGATTATTTTATTCGGTATTGATCGGACTCGTAATCGGCAGTTTTTTAAATGTGTGCATTGACCGTCTGCCATTACAATATCTTTCCCAGGAAGAAAAACAGCAGCTGTTGTCTACCTCGACACTATCTGACATACTCAAGCAATACTTAGCGTCCAATCGTTTAAATTTGCTCTACCCGGTTCGTTCCATTTGCTTTACATGCGGACATCAACTTAGCTGGTATGAAAATATTCCTGTTTTTTCATACTTATGGTTACACGGACGCTGTCGAAGCTGCCAGAGTTCCTATGGACAACGTGCCATCTGGATAGAGTTACTCAATGGCACAATTTATGGATTACTTTACCACTTCTTTGGTTTTTCCAGTTTTTCATTCATCCTGGCTTTGAGCAGTTCCTATGCATTGGTTTATGGGGGAATCATAAAAGAACAAGGACGTGTTCCTAAAATCATTCAACATGTGGGGGTCTTGATAATCTGCCTTGATACAGGAATAATTGCACTGGAGCTACTCTAGCCATCAATCCCTGTTTCCATCTTCTGAAAGCATGAGTACATTGGATGAAACGGATCATCATTAATTTACTAAAATTTGCGTTTGTTGCCGGCATTTTATACTACCTGGTTGCCAATGACCGGTTGAACTTTGAACGATTATTGTTATTTTGGGAAACTCCTTCAGTTTTGATCACTCTGGTCGGGTTACTCGCTCTTTGGATCGTTCCATTGGGTGCTTTGCGCTGGTGGCTCTTGCTAAGAGCCATTGGACTGGAAGTACCACTCATGCGGGCAAGCCTGCTCACCTGGATTGGAAACTTTTTCAATACAACGCTCCCTGGGGCAGTCAGTGGCGATTTAATCAAAGGTTACTACATCATCCGCTCCCAGGAAAAGGAAGGAAAAACTCGAGCCTTTACGACTTTGCTGATTGATCGTTTTGTGGGCTTGTTTGGCTTAATCGTGATGGCATTTTTTGCCCTGGTATTCAATTTAAATTGGATCCTTGCTCAACCCGCATTAATTTCCTTAGCTGGCATGATTGGCGGGCTTTTTGCTGGAACCGTTCTCTTTTACGCCATTGTGCTTTTTCCATTCAAGGAAGGCAAAGATCCATTTTTCCGTATTTTCCAAAAACTGCCGGGGCGCTCGATCACTGTTAAAGTGTACTTGGCCTTCAAAAGTTACCAGCATCAAAAACTCACCCTGCTGATCACTCTGTTGATGTCTATTGCCATTCATATCACTGTTGCATTTTTATTTTTCCTCATCGCTCAGATGATCGGAGTGACCGATTTGAGCATTTTCACACAATTTTTCATCATGCCGATTGGTTTAATCACCATTGCCATTCCCATTGCTCCAGGAGGGGTCGGTGTTGGGCATGTTGCCTTTGAATCACTATATCAACTGGTAGGCATCTCAGGAGGGGCAGATATTTTTAATCTTTATGTTATCATTCAATTAGCTGTTTATTTGTTAGGAGGCATTCCTTACCTACTCCACAGTGGCGAATATCACCTGCCCCAGGAGAGCGAAATGGAAATGGAAATGGAGGAACAAGAGACTACATCAGAAACAACTGAAGAACAGCGTGCAACCCAAGAAAACGCCTCAACGGCATAGCGAAGAGACTGCCTTATGCTATTTATCAATTGGAAACAACATAAACAATATCGTGATTTTGGTGTAATTGTTGGTACCGTTCTACTGGGCATCAGCCTATGGCCTTTAACAAAAGAGCAAACTCCTCATTTATGGCTCATTGGCATTGCTGGCTTCTTACTATTGGCGGCCATCATATTTCCCAAAATACTTTCCCCCATCCATTACGTCTGGATCAAAATTGGAGATGTATTGGGCTGGATTAATTCCCGTATTATACTGGCAATTATCTTTTATGCGATCTTCACTCCATTTGGTTTGACAATGCGCCTATTTGGAAAAGACCCCCTACAAAAAAAGCCAGATCCCGACAAGAAATCATATTGGTCTCTTAGACAAGAGAGAGATCCTCAAGAATCTATGAAATATCAATTTTAACCATTCATAAGGTAAAAAAACATGTCATTTCTAGCTGAGCTATGGACTTTCATGAAAGTCCGTAAAAAATTTTGGTTGGCTCCCATTATTGTTGTTTTACTTTTATTAGGATCATTAATTGTATTGACAGAAGGTTCTGCCATTGCACCTTTTGTTTATACGATCTTCTAAAGATGGAAGCAGCTCTTCCCGGGGTGGTGATTTCTGTTTACAATGATGCAAAAGCCTTAAGCCAGACATTACCCTCTCTGGTACAACTGTTTGAAGAAATTACCATCGTTGACAATCACAGCCAGGACGATAGTGCCATCATTTGTCAATCTTATTCAGTCAAATACCTTCGTCCTCCTGTTGATACACAATGGTCCCGTGGGCAATGCTGGAATCAAGGAGCTGCTCAGATTCAATCCAACATGATTCTGTTCTTGCATGCAGATACCATCATTTCCAAAGAGGCGGTTGCCCATCTCAGTTCTATCTGGTCCAATCAAGAGTGTGATTACTCCTGTTTTCGCATCTGTTTTCAAGAAGACAGCTTTAAATTTCGGTTGATTGAGTTGATTTCTAATTTCAGAAGCCACTATCTACAAATTGTCTATGGTGATCAGGGGTTATGCGTTCGGAAAGAAGTGTTTGAGGCGATTGGTGGCTTCCCTGAAGAGCATCTTCTGGAAGATTTGAAGATCAACCGGTATTTACGCAAATACCCGTTCTGTTTCATCAATTCTCCCATTTTTCCATCATCACGGAAGTTTCATCAGGTGGGGTTTTATCGATATTTGTTTTTGATGAATAGGGTCTTGCTGCTCAATTTGCTGGGAGTGAGTACCAAAAAGATCTATCAACTCTATTATGCCCATCAACCACAAAAAACATCCCGCTGATGGATAAGT
>JANQHV010000676.1 GCA_028282505.1 SAR324 cluster bacterium
CTTATCCTGGAAACAACGAAATTGAGAGACGAATCCGCAGTTGCATCTGTTGGAATGCGATGGCAATGGTAGTCCGTGCCCAACGGGGCGGCACAGAAGTAGGAGGACACATTTCGTCTTTTGCTTCAAGTGCCACTTTGTATGAAGTGGGTTTTAACCATTTTTTCCGTTGTCCTTCAGCCGATTATGGGGGAGATCATGTTTATATCCAGGGACACTCCGCACCTGGTATTTATTCAAGAGCTTTTTTAGAGGGTCGCTTAACGGAAACGAATCTGGAAAACTTTCGTCGTCAATTGCAAGAAGGTGGTGGATTGCCTTCTTATCCCCATCCGAGGTTACTTCCTGGATTTTGGCAATATCCGACGGTTTCTATGGGCCTGGGGCCTTTGATGGCGATTTATCATGCACGTTTTGTGCGCTACATGGAAGATCGTGGTTTGAAATCTCGTAACGGTGGCAAGATCTGGGCTTTTTTGGGAGATGGAGAAACGGATGAACCGGAAACTTTGGGAGCGATTGGACTGGCTGTTCGGGAAAATTTGGATAACTTGGTTTTCGTGATCAATTGCAACCTACAACGACTGGATGGTCCAGTCCGTGGAAATGGTAAAATCATTCAGGAGTTGGAAAGAATCTTCCGTGGTGCGGGTTGGAATGTAATTAAGGTGATCTGGGGACGGCTTTGGGACCCCATTTTTGAAAACGATCGTCAAGGATTACTGCCCAAATATGCTATGGAAGCGGTCGATGGGGACTTTCAAAAATATGTTGTTGAAGATGGAAATTACATTCGTGAGCATTTTTTCGGGAGACACCCAGAGCTTCTGAAGTTGGTCAATCATTTGACCGATGAAGATTTGACCAAATTGAATCGGGGCGGACATGATCCTTATAAAATTTATAGTGCTTATAAAGCGGCAACTGAGTTCGTCGGAGCTCCCACGGTGATTTTGGCCAAAACCATCAAAGGCTATGGAATGGGAGAATCGGGAGAAGGAAAAAACATTACCCATCAGCAGAAAAAATTGAATGAAGCAGAAATGAAACAATTTCGCTCTCGTTTCAATATGCCCCTTTCTGATGATGAGGTCAAAGATACTCCATTTTATAAACCTCCGGAAGATAGCATCGAAATGCAATACTTGAAAAAGCGGCGGGAAGAACTGGGTGGTTTTCTTCCTTATCGAGATTCTTCTTGTATCTCTTTGAAGGTTCCTGAAGAAAAAGTGTTTGAGGAATTTTATGAAGGTTCGGGGGAAAGAGTTGTTTCGACGACTATGGTTGCTGTTCGGTTGCTGGCAAAGCTACTCAAAAACAACGAAGTGGGTAAATATATTGTCCCGATCATACCGGATGAAGCCAGAACTTTTGGAATGGAAGCTTTATTCCGTAGCGTAGGTATTTATTCCAGTGTGGGACAGCTATATGAACCTGTTGATTCAGACAGCCTTTTGTATTATAAGGAATCACAAGATGGACAAATATTGGAAGAAGGCATTAATGAGGCTGGTTCCATGTCATCCTTCATTGCTGCCGGTACATCTTACGTCAACCATTCAGTCCCGATGATTCCATTTTATTTTTACTACTCGATGTTTGGATTTCAACGAATTGGTGATTTTGTTTGGGCTGCCGGTGATATGTGTTGTCGAGGATTTTTGATGGGAGGAACAGCAGGTCGTACCACTCTCAATGGAGAAGGCTTGCAACACCAGGACGGTCATAGCCATGTCCTGGCCAGTACAGTTCCGAATGTGATTACTTATGATCCTGCTTTTTCCTATGAAATTGCGATTATTATTAAGGATGGTTTGCGGAGAATGTATACGGAACAAGAAAACATTTTTTATTACATTACCGTACAGAACGAAAACTACACGATGCCCAAAATGCCAAGTGGTGTCGAAGAAGGAATTGTCAAGGGTATCTATTGTTTCAAACGATCTACTAAGAAAAATGCCAAAGCCAAAGTGAATCTTTTGGGAAGTGGTAGTATCATTAATTGTGTTTTAGAGGCTGGAGAGATATTGGAGAAAAATTACAATACGGCTGTCAATATCTGGAGTGTTACCAGTTATAACGAACTGCGACGGGATGGACTGGCATGTGACCACTGGAATATGATGAACCCAGGAAAAAAGAAAAAAGTTCCCTACGTCACACAAGTCATGACTAAAGAATCAGGGCTTTTTGTGGCTGCCTCTGACTATATGAAAGTATTACCCGATTCCATTGCAAAATGGCTTCCAGGCAAATTAATTGCTTTGGGAACGGATGGTTACGGATTGAGTGAGACCAGGGCAGCATTGCGAGATTATTTCTGTATCGATGCAGCTCATATCACCTATGCTACGTTGTATGGTCTTGTCGAAGAAGGAACGCTCAAACCAACGGTTTTGAAAACAGCTCAAAAGGATTTGAACATTAATCCTGATGCGAAATACCCGATGGACCTTTCCATTGATGAATGAAGGAGAGGCTGATCTATTTAAGTTAATTCGAATGAACCCATGATTGACTGATTTGGAGATTGATAATGGCAAATGAAATAATAGTACCAGAGTTAGGAGATGGAGTTGAAGGTGGTGATATCATCAAAATCCTGGTAAAAGAGGGCGATTCTATTCAAAAAGATGATCCGATGTTTGAGCTGGAAACCGATAAAGCAACAGTTGAGGTTCCTGCTCCCATTGCTGGTGTTGTTGAAAAAATACTCATTAATAATGGTGATCATGTGACAGTTGGACAAGTGGTGTTGCATTTCTCTGCTGCTTCTGAAGCAGAACAGACAATATCAAAACCTGCTGAGAAAGAGCAGGAAAACTCTGAAGTTTTACCAGCTGTTAATCAATCTGCTCCTGCTGTAACCAGTGGAACAAAAACAAAGGCACCTGTCTCAGTGCCGGATATGGGCGATGGAGTCTCTGAAGCAGATGTGATTAGTGTATTGGTCAAAGTGGGTGATCAAATCAATGAAGGGGATTCTTTGGTGGAAGTGGAAACCGATAAGGCTACGGTAGAAATACCTTCCGATAAATCTGGAAAAGTGATTTCAGTATCAGTGAAGGAAGGTGACAAAATCCAACCCGGAAAGATTATTCTCGAATTGGAAACGGCAGATGTGACAGAAGCTCCAATGGCAGATTCTACTACTCCTCCTTCAAGTCCAGAACCTCCCCCATTAAAAGAAGAACCTGCTGCTACTCTACCAGCCTCAGAACCTTCTATGCCAAAAGCGAAGGAAGAA
>JANQHV010000680.1 GCA_028282505.1 SAR324 cluster bacterium
GAGATCATCTATCCGCTCTGTTGCTACCGTGAATGATTCTGACATCTGGGCACTTTAGCCCATTTTGAAAAACTTCTCAAAAAATTAGCGAACGTTAAGATAGTCCTAAAAAATTATATGCTATTCTCCCATCAATGAAGCATCCTGATATAAAGACGATGGAGTATATCATAATTTTGGACATGCTTTATTTTCATTGGACGATACTCTCACGAGTTCAAACTATCGTGTTTCCCTGTTACAGTGTCAAATTTAAAAGCTCTTGGTAACGACTTAAAGATTCATTTTTTCTTTTTTCAAATTGTTCCCAATCTGAAAATCCGAGTTTTTGAAGAGTTTTTTGAGCATACTCCCATGCACGTATTTCTTCGTTTAATATGATTAGCTTTTGTTCATGCTCAAGATATCTCCACTCATCCAACTCCACTAAGGTCTTATACTCTGGAGTACGATACCCATTTAAATATGATTGGTGATGCCCGAACTCATGGGCTAAAGTGAATAATTCTTGAGTAGGATCTTCTTGTTTTTGACATGATTTCTGAAAATCTGAATTTGAGGACCAGAACCATTTTCCCAAGGATCAGGTGAATACCAACCATCAAAAGATGCCTCATTCCCTAAACGCCCACTAAAACGCAAAAATACGTTTGATGCCTCTATAATTTCTGTAAGATCTTGGAATATTTTGTCTATGCTCATAAGGTTTGTAACCACGTTTTTAATTGAGCCAAACGTTTGAATGAGGTGCTTGGAACTTGGTGATAAACTTTGTAACAAAAGATAAATTTGAAATTAAGCAAGATCTTTTGGAAAAAACCGCAAGGTTCCAAGTCACTTCGATTCTATTGTTAGCCACCTTTTCAATTCATTTTCAATACTTATTCACGTTGCTGTAGATGATTGATAGAATTGGAAACAACAACACGTAACTTTTCATAATTCATGGGAATTTCTTGTTTTTTTAAACTATCCAAATAATCGATAATAATTGCTTGTATTTCTTGAGTATTAGCTTTCATTCGTATGAAGTATCTAAAGCGTGTTCCAGTACTATAGAAAAAACTATCGTACTCTTTCAGATTCTTTTTAGCTTCTCTTGTTATAGGTATGAACAAATTTTCCAATTCAGAATCAGAGATATTCCTTTTAGATAAGACATTCACTTTCGCTTCATTGATTAATTTAGACGTTATGGTTCTATAAATTAGTTTCCTAAACTTTCTTTCTGCGTCATCAATTGCAAATGTTTTGGCTAAAGCCTTTAAAGGTTCAAAATCTCCTCTGATTGGAACGAAAGGATGACCAACAAAATAGAGATCGTGAGTAGTCGTACTATCACATTCAGGTTCTCCAGAAATCCAGCATGGTTCTTTCGTTTCGATCGAAATAGAGTTTTTAGTATAAATTCCTGTAACGGAACAACTCTGTAATGACAAACTAACCAATCCTAAAAAAATCAAAACAAAATTTCTAAACATTTTAGACACAATTCCGTAATTTATTAATTGTTAATAGGTCGATGTTGTCTGTAGATACAATGTTGCTCTTGATTCGATTATTGGCCATATTTAGTTTTTGTTGCTTGAATCTCTAGCCTTGATCCTATTTTGAATTTTCTCTAAAAGGATTGCACCGTCAGACATTGTTTTATTCCCTACTATGAAATCTTCAACATCTTTGAGTTCTACAGGCCGAAAGCCTGGACCACAACACCCACATGAATGATAAGTGTATCCATGCTCGTATAAAATACGCACTTTCTCCCATTGTTTGATATTTTTTTGCTTTGGAGCTTTGAAGTCATGGCCTACATCTGCCATTTTTTGACCACATTGAGGACACTTACATACTCTTTCCTCTCCTGGGCTTATTTTTAAGTGGTCAGGTAGCTCCCACCGGTTCGTTTGCTTGAACACTTTCCTGCATGTGAAACATGCAAATGGCTCTTTGTATGGGCCATTCATAGCATACCTACACATAATTCTACTCTTGCCACTATATTCCATTATGACTGGCTAGCGCCATCCCTAGTTGTGACGATATTCTTCAACTGAAAATATTAGTTGGAAAGCTGTTATTCTCGGTCGCCAGAGTTTACTATACCTCCCTCCGAAGTTTTTTTCCAATTGATCCAGTATGGAAGACGGTTTATAAGAAATCTTTTTCTTTCATCTGGTATATGTGTGTTTTTTTCTATCGCTTTATCAATTCTATGAACGTTTACTAATCTTTCCGAGAGTGTTGGACCAAGTTTAAAAGTCGGAGGAATGGCTACCGCCTCATAGGAGCTAGAACTATTTAACCTTATTGTGATCGCATCACCCAACTCCTTGTCGCATGAGAGCCTATCATAACTCATTAATTCTAAATCTGATGCTGTAAAGGACATCCGATCTTTTGAACGATTTGGATTTTGGCTGAATTCATCCCTCCTGCCATAAACCAAGATCATATGTAGCTGCATTTGCCGTTGATTTCTCATGTAATCTGGTATTTGGTACATCTCCATGAAAAGCTGGACATTGCAAGGATTATTAAACCATGTTCTCCATTGTTCGAGTTGATTTCTTGCTTGAGTAAAGTCTGCTGTGGGAGTCCCGTTATTTTTAAATATTTTCTTATCTGGCTTTTCTATTTCAATTAATGTCGGATACCAACCAGAGCTGTGTGTTGCTATCCACATGAAATCTGATATTTTTGTTGTTAAACCACGCAATTCGGGTTGGGTAATCAAAGCACAGTGCAGTGGGTAATGTCCTGACTTTGTTGCTGGAGTCCATGCTCCAGGGACGAATGATGGATTTGATTCAAAAAATTTCTGAAATTCAATTTCTGCTGAAGCTGAGTCAAGCAGATTCAAGTATTCATGATTTTTCTCAAGTGCATAAGAAGCTATGTCATATGCACTCGGTCCTTCCTTAATTTCATATGTTTTTTCAAGTTTCATATTCAATTGCTACTTTGTACCTGCAGAAGTCGCTAACGTCTAGCTCAGGTGCCGCCACTTTTGAGATAAATATGAAAGCCAACCAACTCAGTTTTTAATGACCACTCGAAATGTCATCGCTGCAGGGTGGCGGTCAACTGGAGCGGTTTGTTCGCTATTTTGTAAGCTGTTGATAAATATGCACGTTATTTCACACGTTTATGCAAAAGTTAGAAATCCCTTTGAGGCAATCACATTGAACTTTAAACATGTCTCCGATATTTTTTTCTGAGCAAGTTTTCTGTACTTCTTGGGAACTAAATAGCGAGTCTCTTTAAAAGCAGGAATGCTGCTTAACCAACTTGGCATTATTGCTTCTTTATTACGAAACTTCCAAAACGCAATCAATTGACTTAATATTGCTGCTGAAAAAATGAGTTCTTCCTCTGTTAAGTCATAAGGTTTTTCAATTTCGGAAAAATCTCCATCTGAATCAAAATAGTCGTTTAATGTTTGAGCAATAGATACAGAAATATGCTCATCCAACACATCATTTGAATATGCTTTAATAATATCTTTTACTAATTTGGAAAAATCGAAACCCATGATATTAACATTTGGACAGTTGTTCAAACATAGACCTGACTTCAACTTGTTCTTCTTCTTTTAAAATTTCAATGATTTCTTCAATATCTTGTTTTAGTTTATCAAAATTTTCAGAGTTTTGGATGATATATTCAGCATCACTCCAGTCACGTTCTCGGTCCGACAATAATTTTGTTACCAAAATTTGCTCTTTGGTTAAGCTTATAATCTTCAAGTGGTCGGTATCAATAACGATGTTTCCGGTTTTTGAGAACTGAAGCGCGTAATCTGGACGTAGAAACATGGCAATAGAACCATTAAGCCAGTTCACCCCTAATTGGATGCCTTGTTCTTTCAAAACGGGATCTGAAGCGACAGCCTCAATTTCTTTTCTGATGGAATGAGTGACTTCAATTGGCAGGGCATCAACATCGTGTGTACTGGTGCGACTTATTTCATCCTGAAGAATAAGAGGCGCACTACCCGCAACAATCAATTCTACCTTTTCTTTTTCAGATTCAGTAAGTTTTTGTGAAAGTGTTTCCAGAACCAATAAAATCTGTTCCTTGTTCATTGTGCAATTTTGAAAAACGTCCGGAAATGACAGTCAATTGACTTGAGTTTCGTCTGTGAGAAATGCTCAATTTTTTTGTTAGCATCCTCACAGAGAAACATCAATAGAGAAATGGGGAATATAAGGAAGGGGATTCACTTCATGTCTTTCTTATCGTTTGTTTGCGCACAGGATTGCTCCTGTGCTTTTCTGAATTTGGCATTGATTTCTTCCAATCGCCCTTTCATCCAATTGGCAGAACGCTTGATGCCACTGATTGTTCTCTCTCCGATGACCTCGTCTTGGGAGCGAGTAAAAATGGAGGCGTAAGCGTCACATAAAAAACAACAATAATCAGTAAATTCGTCCAATTCATCATAAATTGCTGTCCAATCAGATGCTACAGAATCTTGGGATTGATTTTCTTGCAGAGTGTCAAACATAGGTTTTCTCCGTTGAGGGTGAAAGAAATAGTAAATCGCATTCTTTACGTTTTTTGCGTTGGATCAAATCCTTCTCCTGGCGAAACAGTGACAGTATGAAGACGCAGGACATCATATTTCACCGCCTCAAGTTGCTGCTCCAGAAAACCAAAAAGGGCGTCTATCGTTGAAATAGCCTCTTCATTATCGTCTTTTTCTTCTTCGGCAAGACATCTAGATAAATATCGAAGAGCGGAAAGTATGGTGGAACTGTCCTCCACTTTTTTACTGATTTGGGGTTTGGTTAGTCGTGCTTTTTCCATATTCTTTTCTCCTTTTATATCTTTAAAATAATATTTTAATGATAGTTTTATTTAGATCAAGAAGCTCAAGCAAGTTTCACTTGATTGAAATACACCTCTGGCTATGCTTTCAAATTGAAAATCTTGCTTCTCTTAATCACCACCTATCGTTTTTTTCATAGCGTACTCTCAATGAGTGCTGTTGTGTCTCAGGTGATGTTGAAATCAAAAATATACTATAGGATATCAATTGTCAATCTTAAAAAATATTCTATGGTATATTATTTTCATATTTAGATAGTTGCAACAGTGTCTCTAAATGTTTGCGCATGGGTAACGTCAATTTATCTTCATTACTGGATGCTTGCCGAATAGCCTGTAAACTGTAGCCCATTTTTTCCGCAAGTTCCGTTTGTCTCCACCCCCATGCTTTACAAACCTGATTAATCAAATTATCTTCTTTGGTCATTCTCCCTTTACAGTAAACGGTAATAAATGTCGTTACTGTATCAAGTCTCTGCTTTTGCTACAAGTTTTGTCAAAATTCAGCCTGGTATAAGGAAAATTTAAGTGTGAAAGATATGAGGAGTGAAATCCAAACAATAATGGCGATCACTGACATGCGCTCTGAGAATTTTAACCCAATTCATTGAGTGTTGATCTAAGATATTAATAATCGACTTGACTAGCGATTCATCAGCTCTTGCTCCAATAATGACTTCGATTATCATTTGTTTGGGAAAGTCAAAAAGAAATATTGGATATCCCCCAAAATCAGTTCCAATTTCAATAACCTCATCATCAAATAACCGAAAAACTCTCAATTCTTTTTCATACTCCCATTCAACGGATTTAGTGCACAACATTCTTGAATATATATCGGTTTGATGAATGTCATTTATTTCTATTGCTTTCTTTTCTCTTGTATAAACAATTTCATGTATTTCTGTGTACTCTTCAATAAATGATGGTAGATGAAAAAAAATATTATTCTCATCAAACCCTAAAACAAAACCTCTGTGCTCATCACCATAATGAGCCCACATCAACAAATTTTTTTGATCTTTTGTTAGTGATAGTACCCCAATAGTTTCATTCATTAATTCAAAAAAGTTTTTCGTTATTTCAGAATAACTTTTTTCGAATCTAGCTTTCATTTTTAATTGTTCATTTCGTACTATCTGCTCTGCCTCAAATTTTTCAGATTCTTTTATGCCTTCCTGTGAAATAAACTCGTCAAACATTTGTGTAAATTTGATTTCAGCCCTTTGCAATAATGAGTTTGACACATTTTTGGCTGAAATTAACGGTTTGCATTCAAATGGATCATTTAAAGCATTTGGTTGGGTAAATCGAATCTTTAAATTTTCCAATACGTCGATTCTATCAGGATGAAAATACTTATAAATCATCTATTTATTGCTTCATGAAGAATGGGATTATTGATGATGTGAACGTTACGCTCAGTTGCTGCCATCTTTGAGACAGATGTCAGAGACAACCAACCCGGCTTTCAAAAATAAATTGAGTGTCAAAGCAGCGGGGTGGCGGTCAACTGGAGCAAGTTGTTCGGTAATAGACAACGATTTTAATATTTTCCAATTTGGCATATGTTATTGAACTGGATTTTTGAGAATATTTTATGATTTATCTCTGAAACTGTTTATCCATTCCAAGTACATGTTTTTTTCAACAATGGATTGATTGTGATTATTTGGTTTATTTTTTTGAATAATATTTTTTGGGATTTTTGAGATCCTTGAAAAAGTTTAGCATATTTTGATTTCATATCGTTTGATAATTCTGAACCATTTAGTTGAGAACAACCTAGCATTTGTGTTAGTGCATTAAGATGTTGTCCTCGTCCTTGGGAGGCCTGCTCTTGAATAGCTTCATAATTTATGGCGATAAAAAGTTCTATTTGTTGAGTACTGGACCATTCGTCCATACCTAAGGAATAACAAGTACTTGTATAAGTAGGAAGGACAAAACTATACGCTATAGCCACAGTCATCACAAAAGGATGGGAAACTGCCATTTCCCTATAAGTTTCTTTGGTAATTTTACTACACTCATCCCATGAATTAGCGAAGCTCATCTGGTGCGTCAAAGCTAAAACAGATATACCAAATAAAGTTGAAAATATTAATCTCAAACAAATTTTCAAAGTCCTAGATGCTCTATTTTTTGCCATTCAAAAGCTCCAACTTATAAGTAAAAAACGGTATTTCGGACAAATACACTTGATGCCGAACATAGCAATAAGTAGACTTTTTCCATGCTATTGGAGCTTATAGATGCCTGATTTTTCCAATTATTCTGATATTGAATAAGAATATATGGAAAATATGTCTCCTTATTACTATTTTATTCAGGTTTTTCCACTTATTACGGTATTAAAGTACATAAAATAGAAAATTTTGAATTGTTTGATTGACACATCTTTTCATAGTTCTTCTCTCATGTGATAGCGAGTAAATAACAATAGCAAATCTATTACCTTAAATCAGGTTATTATTGAAGTCTAAGGAAATTTGGCCGATAAATATTTTTAACACAGCTTCTGAGAAACCGTGTTAAGAAAACTTTTCTTTGTTGCGAAACTATGGCATGGATGTTTTTCTGATATCAACGGTATAAATAGCATCAAGCAATCCTTCAAGTCATCCAAAGTCTTTTATGCGTTTGAAAAGTTTACACATGTCGGGATTCAAGTCCTTTTGCCATCCCATCAAGATTGAGTTCAATCAGGAAGGAATCACCATCATTGTCGGTCCCAACGGATGTGGAAAAAGTAATGTGGTTGACGCCATACGCTGGGTTTTAGGTGAGCAGAGTGCCAAGCATTTGCGAGGGGGAGGGATGGAAGATGTCATTTTTGCTGGCAGTGCCTACCAAAAACCAGTGGGAGTGGCAGAAGTTGTGCTGACATTCATGAATCTTGATGGCAACGTATTGCCCAAGTATCGGGAGTTTTCTGAAATTTCAGTGTCTCGTAAACTATACCGCTCTGGGGAAAGCGTCTATATGATCAACAAAACCCCAGTTCGTCTGCTCGATGTTCGAGAACTTTTCATGGATACGGGCATTGGCAGTAAATCCTATGCCATCATTGAACAGGGGAAAGTCGGAGAAATTGTCAGTGCACGTCCTTTAGATCGCCGCTTTCTGGTAGAAGAAGCCGCTGGCATCGTGAAATTCAAAACAAAACGCCAAACCGCAGAAAAGCGCATGGAATCGACCATGCAAAATCTGTTGCGTGTCGAAGATATCTTACAAGAATTGAACCGACAGGAAGAACTGCTGAGAGAGCAAGTCGAAAAGGCCAATGTTTATATCGAATTGAAAGCACAAAGTGAGCAACTCGATCAACAACTGTCCACCCTGCGCTGGCACAAAGCAACACGTAAAGAAAAAGATGCTGATGAAAATGTGGGCCAGCATAAGAAAAGTCAGTCCACTTTCCTGGATAACCGCCAAAATCTGGAAACAGAGCTGGAACAATTGTCGCAGAATTTGACAAAACAAGGGGCGTTGATGGAAACGCTTCGTGAGGAAGGCTTTGAAAAAGAAAAAGAAATCCAGGATATTGAAAACAAGCGAATCTTGGAACAACAAAATCTAAAAAATTATGAAGAATGGACACAGCAGCACAACCAGGAATTGTTAGAATTACGAAGCAAAGTTGCTGATTTTCAAGAACAACTGGACAACACTTCACGAGACAAGGATGCACTGGAGCAGCAACATGAGCATTTGCAAACGGAAGTGGAACGTATTGAAAATTCACGTCAGGAAGAAAGTGATATTCTCCATGCTCTCAATGACGAATTACAAGAATTTCAAAAACGCCTTTTGACCATTCATACGAACTTAACCAATCAAACCAATCAAAAAGGATTTTTAGAAGACCGAATGGACAATTTGCACGAACGTTATAACCGAGTGCAAGAACAGGAAAAAACCAATCAACAACTTCTTGAAGAAGCAAACAGCAAAGTCACCCACACACAAACGAAAATAAATGGTCTGCTGGCTGCCCAAAGTGAGATACAGGAACGGTTACAACAACTGGAAGCAAAAATATCAGCCCAGGAAAAAGAATTTGTTGCCAATGAGATCAAATTGCAGGAAACCCAGTATTTGTACAACACAACGGCTTCTCGTGTTGAATCTCTGGAAAAAATACAAAATCAATATGAAGATTTTGACGAAAGTGTAAAATCGTTTTTAACCCTATTGCAAGAAGCTCCTGATCAGAAAGAGAGCATGGGAATTCTCGGAGTACTAGCCGAATTTATTCAGGTTGGTCCAGAGATGCTGCCCAAAGTGGCTCCTGCTATGGCAGATTATCTGGATTTATTAGTTATCGAAAAAACAGAACATCTTGCAGAAATAGAAGAATTTTGTCGAGAAAATGAAATGGGCCGTCTGGGTTTCATTGCCTTAGACAAGCAAAACCATTTTCTTACATCTTCCCCACACTCAAGACCGGGAGTTCCCTTGAGTGAATTGATCCAATTCACAAAATATGAGGAAGTGTTCTCTCGTGGCATTTTTAGCCAGATTTACCTGGTGGAAACGGCAGATGCCTGGGAAAAAGTATCGTTGCATGAAGAAGGCATGCTGGAATGGATTTCTCCTCATGGTAGTTATCACACACGTCACGGGATTGCAAAAATTGGGCAGCCCCGCCAAACATCTCTGGGTTTTTTAGAGCGTAGAGCAGAAATTGACCAGCTGGCAGAAAGGACAAAACAATTTCAGGGACAAGTCGAAGAACTCCAGGAAAAACAAACCTTGTTCAAACAACAGCGTTTGGAATGGGAAGAGGAAATGGACACAGAAAAGGCAGGGCAGCATGAATGTGAACTGGAATTGTCCCGTTTTCGCAAAGAATTAGAACACAATTTGCTGGAGCAGCGGCGAACAGATCATTTGGGCAAACAACTCCAGGCAGATATTCAACAAGTTGAGCAGGAAATAGAAAACAATCGTCACAAACTCTTTGAAATCGAGGAGAGCTTTGTGCAACTCACCGAAGAGCGTGAGCAACTGGAAGCACAGATGGAACGCCAGCAGGAAATGATCCAAACCCAGCGCAATGTATTAGACAATGTCTCAGAAGCGCTATTGACCACTAGGATCTCTTTAACAGAAATCTATGAGCAGTTCAAAGCAAGGCAAGATGAAGTGGAGCGGGTTCAACGGGAAATTACAGGAAGTCGGCAACGTCTGAAAGTGCTGGAAAATTCTGAAAAAGAATTGACAGAAAAAATCAAAAGGAGCCAACAGGTCATTGTTGATGTGGAAAGCCGGTTTGATGGTTTACTGATGGTACGTGATGAACTGAAGCAGAAGTTAGCCACACAAACAGAAATATATAACACCACCACTGAAAAACGTTCCCAAACCAGCACCACCCTGCAAGAATTGACAAAAGATCTGGATCAGTTGATGATGAAAATCCACGAAGAAAGTTTGAAGGTCACAGAACAACGAATGCAGCGAGAGCAAATCGAACAGCAAATGGTTAGTATGTATGGTCGCACTCCTGAAGAACTTTCCAAAGAAATGGAAATCAGCAACCTCCAAGAATCGCAACTGGCCAAAACCCTCAAAAAAGTGCGCACGCAAATGGAAGGAATGAGTCAGGTGAATTTGGCTGCACCTGAAGAATATGCAGCTCTGCAAGAACGCATGGAGTTTCTGGGACAGCAATCTGATGATTTACAAAAAGCCATCAATGACTTAAAACAATCCATTCGTGAAATCAATACAGAGTCCCGCCGCCGTTTTCAGGAAACCTTTGAGCAAATCAATCAGCATTTTAGAGAAATATTTGAGATCCTGTTTGAGGGAGGAGAAGCCAGGATGGTGCTCACCGATGCAGATGATGTTTTGGAAGCAGGAGTGGATATCATTGCACAGCCACCGGGCAAAAAATTACAAAATCTGAATCTTCTTTCTGGAGGGGAAAAAGCATTGACTGCCATTTCGCTCATTTTTGCCATTTTTCTGCTCAAACCCAGTCCTTTTTGTTTGCTGGATGAAGTCGATGCTCCCTTAGATGACGCCAATGTGGGACGATTCAACTCGATGATTCAGCACATGACAGAAAATTCACAGTTCGTCATCATCACACATAATAAAAAGACGATGGAAATTGGTGATTTGCTCTATGGCGTGACCATGGAAGAGCCTGGAATTTCCAAAACGGTCTCGGTACAGTTCCAGGAGGCCAGAGGAATGGTGAACTAAGGTGATCAATTTGGCTTATGGCGATGCTGGCAAAAGAAAAAACGTTTAATCCGGCGGCACAATCTCAATGGAATGCCGCATTGAGAAATTTTGCAAAAAAATTGTACAACCGTGCCATGCTCAACATGCGTGAGGCCATTCACAAAGATCCTCTCTATTTGGAAGAAGCTCGTATCCAACTCAATAGTTACTTTCGCACAGGGCAGCCGGAAAAAGCCATTGCGGTTGGTTTAGCCATCATTGTTTTTGAACCAGAAAATTTTCGATTGATGAACCAGATCGGGAATGCCCAGCGCAAAATAGGAAACTATAAAAAAGCATTGCAGATGTACCAGGGGGCGCTGAAAGTCAACCCCAAATATGCGCATGCCCGTTATAACATGGCAGCCTGCTACTTCAAGGTTCCCAAAATGGATGAAGCATTGGTTCGTCAAACAAAATTTGTGGAAAAATTCATTGTCTATCGCCGTACCGGATATCAATTGACTTATGATGACGCTGTTCCAAAACTTGGCAATCAACAGATGCCAAAGTATTTCCGCGTTGACGCCGACCTTCCTTACAAAGAAGAAGATGTGGAAGGTGCTGAAATTTGGATCTCACGTTTCGAAAAACGAGCAAAAGACAATCCCGATTCCTGGCAACATCAATTCGATTTAGCCGTATTGTATGATATTGGGCGTTTTGGAGAACTGGCTCTCCGGTACTATCAAAAAGCAGCACAACTCAATGCTCAAAGCGATTTAATCCAGAATAATCTGGCTGTCGCAATAGCAGAATATCGAAAGAATTTCAAAAAAGCGAAAGAAATGTTCCTGAGTATCTTGAAAAAAGATCGCTCCAATCGTACCATTGTTTTGAATCTGGCGATTTTGCACAGGAAAATGAACAAACCATTTTCCATGTTAAAGTACTTCACCTATCTGGGAGAACTGCTGGCTAAATCTCAAGGATTATTTAGTCTGAATGATATGATCCAGACAGCGGAAGAATGTTATGAACAGGGAGAGCATGACAAAGCGATTAAACTGTATGAAGCATTATTGGAAGAAAAGGATGAGCCCGAATGGATGTACCGTCTGGGAGTGCTTTATCATCGAAAATTGAAAATCAAATCGGCCATTGCTTATTGGAAACAAGCTTTGGCGGTTGCTCCTGATCACACAGCATCGTTTGAGGCACTGAATGAACAAATAGATAATCTGGAAGATGAGGCACAAGAATTACTGGATGACAATTTTCTGTTGGATGCGGTATCCCTGTTGGAATTAGCCACATCCATTTATCCAAGAGTTAATACCTACGAACTGCTGGCTGATATTCATGAAGAGCTGGGAGAGAAAGAATTAGCAGATCAGGCCGCTTTACGGGCCAGAGAACTAGCGGAGAAAGAGGAAATCGCCTAAGGAGGTTCCACTTGAAAGACCGGCAAGAAAAAAGACGTGAATTCCATCACCGTTTATCCATTACCCATCATCAACAGCTTGCTTTTGAATCCGATAACCAGTTTGGCCGGGGAACGGTACTGGACTGGTCTGCTCATGGCCTTAAAATTTGCAGCAGCATTCCCTTGAAAAAAAATACTCCCTATCATGTCCGTTTTCATGTTGAAAAAAGCGATAGCCTGACAAGCATGAAAAAATACATCAGCCGTGATGGACAAGTCCGGTGGATTCGTGAAAAGGACAATCAATGGTATGTTGGGATTCTTTTGAAACAAGAATTGGTAAAACTTGACGAATATATTTTGGAAGAAGATTCTTGTTATGTTTTCTTCATGCCAGAGAATAACCCTTCCAAAACGGCTTAAATGAAGATTGTGATCACCGACTCTGGATTGGGAGGATTATCTGTTTGTGCATTTTTGGCCAATCACCTGGAACATTCTTATTTTACAGAAAGCTTTGAAATCACCTATGTGAATGCGGTTCCCCGTGATGACCTTGGCTATAATCAAATGCAAAACCGCCAGCAAAAATTAGAAATATTCAATGAGGCTCTGTATGGAATCCATCACTGGTACCAGCCTGATTGCATTTTGATTGCCTGCAATACGCTGTCAACCCTGGTTCCAGATACACCTTTTGCAAAAAATGAATCCGTCGCGATTGAAGCAATCACTCATGTTGGAATAGATCTCATCTGGCGACACCTTTCCAAGAATCCTGCCTCTGGTGTTTTTATATTTGCCACCGATACGACAATTGAAGAACAAACCTACACCGATCAATTGCAAACTTTGGGTATTGCCAAAGAACGTATTGTTTCCCAGGCACTGACAGGGGTGGCTACTATGATTTCTAATGATCCAGAGGGCAAGACAGTATATCAAGAAATCAAGAAATTCGTCACCATTGCCCAACAGAAGAAAAAAAATTCTTTTCGTCCCGTCTATGTTTTTTTAGGATGCACCCACTATGGTTACCGCAAACCCTTTTTCCAGCAAGCATTTGCGGAACTGGGATATCAGGACATCATCATTCTCAATCCCA
The DNA here is from genome assembly GCA_028282505.1 of SAR324 cluster bacterium. Taxonomy (GTDB): domain Bacteria; phylum SAR324; class SAR324; order SAR324; family NAC60-12. The sequence goes on from JANQHV010000680.1 coordinate 13,545, forward strand.
ATGAACATGCCTACCAACATGTGTTGCCTTCACCAACACCAGAGAGCCAGAACAACCACCAGCCCCCCCAACTGACCATTGAATTTGTCTCACGCTATGCGTTGCCTGTTCAAGAGGTGAGCACCCTGTCGCAATTCTTAGCCCCACACTCCTCAAAAACCGTAGCGGCCCTGCAACATTATACTCTCAAAGCGGACTTGTTTTAGCATGTTTGTTCTCCTGTTTTTGACATGAGCCCTATCGACTGGCAGCCGAATCGATTGCAGCTTCAACTATTTTGACAATCGTGCCATCATTCTGGAGTTGTTTGATTTTATCATTCACTTGTGGCAAATAACTCAG
>JANQHV010000692.1 GCA_028282505.1 SAR324 cluster bacterium
ACCATGAATTGAGGATCTTGCTGGATCACTCGTGTGAAATCTTCAATGGCTTCCTCATATTTTCTCAAAAAATTATAAACGATACCACGATTGAAATAAGCCTCGTTCATCTTTGGCTGTAATCGGATAGCCTGGCTAAAATCTTCAACCGCTTTATCATATTGCTGAAGTCTCAAATAAGCCGCACCTCGGTTGTTATAAGGCTCCACAAAATCCGGCCTAATTTGGATCACTGTTGTAAAATTTTCAATAGCGGCCTCTATTTTACCTTCTTGCAAATAAAGAGCTCCAAGACGATTGTATGCCGTATGTGATTTAGGATTTTTTTTAATCGTATCCTGCCATAATGTTTCCAGATTTTTATAGGCGTAGGCCTGTTGCCATGCCAGTGTTCCCAGTACCACAAGAATCCCTCCACCAATTGCTGCGGGAAGATGTCGTAGCCATTTTCTTTTTTGCCACATACCTGATGTGTCAAATAACCATACACCAATTTGTACAAATAGAATCAAAGTGACCATACTGGGAATATGCATCCAGTGATCGGAGACATAAGAAAATTTGGTCCAGTTGTTATTAAAAAAACCAAGAACTGGGAATAATGAAATCAAAAAAGCCATTAATCCTAAAAAAAGTGAACTGCCCCATTGTTGATATTTTAAAAACAAAATAATCGTTATCAATAACAGACTAATGAGTGGAAAATAATGCACCACCTCTGCTGGATCAATCACCCATTTTGGGTAAAAAAACACAGTTGGATAAGGATACAATATCTTTTTTAAATAAAAAAAAGGAATATGCCCTGCAATGAGCAACCGATCCAGAAAGCCTTTGGAAAATGCCTCTCCACTTGCTCCTAAAACATGTGCTTCAAACCAAATTCGCACACCAGATGCTCCCACAGCAATTAAAAAAAAAGGAACAAGAGGAAGAAAATCAGATTTTCTCCAGTCGTGGTACATCCATGCACAACACACAACCAAAACCAGTGGTAACATGACTGTCGATGTTTTACTCAACAGAGCACACACAAATAAAGCCAATGCTGTTACATACCATCCCCATTGCTTTTGTCTGCCAAATTGTAAATAGCTCCAAATAGCCAATAAATAGAATACAGCTGCGAGCACATTTTTACGTTGTGAAATCCAAGCTACCGACTGAACATAAACAGGATGAGTCGCAAAAATTGCTCCAATGAACCAAGCAGCTCGTATATGGAAACTTCTCAATAGAAACCATAAAATAACAGCTCCCATCAAATGCAAAGCCACATTGACCAGATGCGTCCACCGAAGATCTAACCCCCAAAGTTGACGGTCCAACCAAAAAGAAGTCCTGGTCAACGGCAAATAAGGCCAATGGCCATTATTATCCATTGGAGATAACCAGATTCTGATTACCCCTCCCAGGGTATCCATTAACGGATCTGTGATATAGAGACCTCGGTCATCTAAAATATAACTTGCGTCAACCACCGGATAATAAACAGCACACGTCAAAATCATCAGCACCAAAAATCCCAGAATATTCCCCAACTGTCGATTCTTCATTTTTTCTGATCATTCTTTCACTTATGCTGAACACCTTGCATTAGAATCAAGGCATTTTTACGCAGACGGGATATATTAGGATTGCCAGGCTGTAGTTGAAGCGCTTTATCATAACTTTGGATAGCCAATTCATACTGTTTCAAATAAAAAAAGGCATGTCCTCGGTTAATATATGTCAAGACATGGTTGGCATCAAGTAATAATGCTTGATTGTAGTCCTGGATTGCCCTCTTGAACTGTTTTAACAATAAATAGACATTGCCACGGTTGGTATAAATCTGTACATTCTCCGGATCAAATTGGATCGCTTGTTCATAATCCTGTAATGCTGATTGATGGTCTCCCAATTCAATGTAAGCTCTGGCTCGATTCATATAGCTCAAAACATCATCAGAGTGCCACTTTAAATACTGGTTAAAATCTCTAACAGCATTTTCATACTGCTGAAGTTTCATCCATGTCCGCCCTCGTCGATAATAAACCAACGCATATCTGTATTTCGACTGAATCGTTTCTGGTAAAGTCTGTAACAAAATCACTGTTCTGTTGTAATCAGCTAGTGCATTTTCATACTGCTGCAATTTAAAATAAACATTCCCTCGGTTGTGATATCCACTGACATAGCCTGCATTGATTTCCAGGGCAGATGTATAATCTTGTAAAGCTTTCTGATACTCTCCAGCCGCTGTATAAGCCTTCCCCCGGTTATCATAAGCCCTCATGCTATTAGGATATTTTTCTAAAACGTCACTCCACAATGCTTCACCTGTCTGAAACACAGAGTTTCTCGCAATTGTCGTGCCCCCTAATAAAACCAATACCACACCGATACCCACTATCTTATATATCCATTTAATCCAGTTTCTACTTTGGAACAATAATTCCCCCACAATCAACCAATATCCGACAGATGGCAAGTATGTTTTATATTCAACCATCACTTCTTTTTGTGGCAAAACTAAATAAGGAGGGCTCATCGTCAAATAAAACCAAAACACCCCAAATCCTGCGAGCCGATAACCTTTTTTAATACACCAACATGCACCTACGAGCAAGGTGACATGGAAAAACAAAGACCCCAGAACCTCTATTTCCAATAGGCTTTGTGATAAAGGAACTTCATGGTTAACACTCAGCCAACCAGGCCATGGTAAAGCTAAAAGAAGCCAATAACGAACAAAAACCCTCACTTCCGTTAAAAAGTGAATCCAGGGACTCCACAATCCTGGTGAGTTGAAACCTACATCAAGTGAATGAGGAGAAAACATGTGAATCTTGTAAGTATACAATAATGCTGCGCCTAAAAAGCATAATGCCCCAGCTATCGCAACCTTCACCCAACGCCAGAATATTAAAGGATGGTCAACATTTTCCACCAATTCATAACACAAAATCACTAAGGGTAGAGTCATTGCCATAGACTTGGACTGCAAGGCAAACCAATACAGTATGATAGCCCCCGCCAGCCATCCCCATCTCCACTTATGCTCAACACTCTTGAAACACAGATAGGCGCTAAATGCAGCCAAATAAAACAAAGTCGCTAGCGCACCTGAACGTTGGGTAATATAAGTAATCGAGTTCACAGCCAAAGGATGAGCAATGAACAATAAAGATAAGGCTAATGCTAAAATCCTCCTTTCCCCCCAAAGCGAGATAATAGGAGTTTGCTTCCTTTCCAGTTCCGTGACAGTTATTTTTGTATGATTTTTTAGCCCGTAAAATCGCTTGAATAAAAGCTGCCCAAGCATAAACACCAGGCATCCATTAATCGCATGAATCAGAATATTGATTTGATGGTAACTCGGAAGGTCCAGTTCATGAAATCGATAATTCAGTGCTAAGGTGAGATAAAAAAAACGCTTTCCAGGAAGGTAAAAATTTTCAAATAACTTGGACAATGACTGATCAAAATTGCGGATATCTAGATCAAAGTCTTTATTTGGCATATTGACGATATAGTCATAATCGTCAAAATGAAATTCTGCTTCTAACGTATTGAAATATAAACCCCATGTCAGCCCAAAGATAAGAAAAAACCCAGTAAACAAAAAGGCCCAGGAAGATTTCGAAAATTTCTGCAGGAGATCTGTGAACAATTCTATGAACCTTTCCACTGCAAGGGTATTTTGAAATGGCAAAAAAAAAGGATTAAGGCTCTATAACAAGCCTTAATCCTTAAATCAGCTAATCTTGTAAACAATCCCCCTTAATGAAAGAGGAATGTTTTTAAAAATTAGTAGACTGCACTGGTAGGAGTCACAAGGATTCCAGATCCAGCTGTTGTTGCCAAACTAATAGTAAATGTACTCATCGTGTTACCAGAAGTATCTTCCACACCAGCAACTGTCATTGAGTCGTTTGCGACTGCCGTTTGATTAGCATTCAACTGGAAGGTCAACAACAATGTGTTAGAAGAGCTTCCCAGTAAAGTAGTACTAGTATTATGTCTACTATTCACCGGAGTAGGAGTCGATGTTGTGTATTTGGTTGAACTGCTTGCAGTCAACGTACAACTGTTACAAACGATTGCTTCGGTGAAACCTACTAATACCTTATAGCTTTCCACCTCATTAGCGTTATTACTATCTCCAATTGTCCAAATGCTGTCTGTTTCAGTGACATTACCTACACCACTCGTACCGTTAATTATATAATAAGTAAGAGGAGAAGCGGCACTACCTTGAGTGATTCCAGTATGCGAAATCGCTAAGGCTGCATCAGTTCCACTAGAACCTAAGTCAATCTTATTATCAGCTTTACCACCAATCCAGGAGGTTGATGCAATCTTTGGTGGAGTTGCGTCGGCAACCATAATATGAGGCTCAATACCTCTACCAGCAGAGTTGAACACATAGTAGTTTCCAGATCCAGCAACAGTGCTGCCCCAAGTTACGCCATTCTCATCTCTGAGATTGCCATAAAATGCGTAGATATCTGGATTACCTACAGCAGAGGCCTGCTCATAGTGCAATGGAGAGAAGTATGATCCCATTTGTGCAGAACCGGCACTCTTAGAGTCAGTCCCACTGCCTACTGATACTGTCGTATTACTCACAGTAATCGTCAGAGACTTACTATCACTTGCCAATTCTTTTGTTGCTAAGAGCTTAGTACCTGCTGCAATTGTATTTTCTGCAAAATCAAAGAACTGCTGATCTCTTTCAACAACCGTGTCACCTTCATTAGTCACAGAAACATGGTAATTGAAGTTAGATCCTGCAAATCCAAAAGTTGGATCCATACCAGCTGAGTGCACTACACCACTTGTAGAAATACTTAAGACACTCGTTGCTGGACTCGTAGTATAATTTGAAGAAGTAAGATCATCAATCTTCTGATCAAATGCTATACTCAGGATAGCACCATTGGTAGTCAATGCAATTACCAGTGGAGGCGTCTTATCTCTAAAAATCACACCTGTTGTGGTACCTGCTGTATTACCAGACGAATCTTTAACATTGGTGATATCCAAGAAAGCTTTATCAGCAATGGTTCTCCAGTCTACGATTTTTGTGGTCAATTGAGGAACACTTCCATTCAATTGATAGCCAACCTCGGTTATACCATTTGTTGCATCAAACAGAGACTCAGCACTATTTGAGGATGATTCTTGCAATGTAGCAAGAGTCGTCGTTGATGTATCCAATGCTTCTGACATATTGTAAACAAATGTTCGGGTTGAACCCACATTGCTATTCCACTGTGCATAGTCAGCTGCAGTATAGTACTCATCTGTTCTTGAAGAACTATAAGTTGAATAACTGCTACTGCTTTGGTTTCCTAACAATGGACGACTTGCATAAGTTGATGAGTTCTCTCGGTTTGAATTAACATAGAATCTTGCTTCCATGAAAAAGTTTGGATACTCAAAAACTGTTGTGTCGGTAGTAACAATACCACCACCGTCATTATCTCCAGCACTGGTTGTGTTATCCGTGCCGGTCGTGTCAGTCGTTATCGTATCTTGAGGAGCACCCTGAGCAGTTGTTGTATCTTCTCCATCAGACGTCAATGATTGCTGTACTGTTACCATTGGAGCAATTTTATCTGTTAACACAACTGTACTTCCTTGTGCTACAACAGCATCACCAAAATCATTCTCTGGATAGAGCGCTACAGTGTATCCACTCACCATACTTCGCAGCCAGATCTTCTGAGTCTCATCTGTTGCTGTAATCTGCCAACCTTTAGAAACACTACCACTGACACTAATGCCATCAGCTGTAGTTGCTAAAGTAGAAGATGTATAAGTTTTACCAGCAACTAAGGTATAATCAGATGTACTTACCAGGTCTGAACTCGTATCTGTCACAGTTAAATGATAGTTGCTAGATTTTGTAGCTGTAAAACCAAGTTCTACAATCGTTGTATCAACTGTTGCTGCAATTCCCAGTGACTCAGCTAATGTTTCCAAGCGAGTTGCACTGCCTGCATTCAATTGACCTACGATACCAACAGTTCCATTTTTCTTGACATCTGCTGTTTCACCAAGACCTGAAGCATTACGCAATTCCATTGGAGCCAGGTAAGTAGACAGACCTTCATATTGATACAAAGTTGTTGAACCAGTACTGAAAGCCGTGTAGTCGGACTGTGTTAAAGTAACTGATGTTGCCGTAGTTGATGTTTCTTTGAAAGTTCTCAAACGTAAAGTAACCCATCCTGTTGGAACAGCCACATTATAACCAAGCGTATTAGCATTGGTAATCGTTGTATTGATGGTATTGGATACAGTCAATTCTTGATTACCTGTATCAATGAAATCGTAGGTTCGCAAACGTACCAATAATGCAGTTCCTTTAGAAACTGGCATGCTTGCTGTACTCATTGCCAATGTTAAAGTACTGCCACTTAAACTGGTATTCGACGAATCTACTGCATATTCGTTACCATTTGTATCAAAGACCACTACAGAAATAGGAGCCTGGCTTGAGCTTGCATCAGGTTGAAACCGGCTGTTATCCATTGTTTCAGAGAATGTGATTTCTAATGGATTTGGTGAAAAAGTTGTTGTATCAGTTTCTGCTGTCGTAAAGACACCCTCTGTTAATTGCAAATAACCATTACCACTGTGGATAGAAGTACTTGTAGATGCTAAAGAGGTACCAGCTACAGATTTAATATATGGGCGGATATCATCTTGTCCTGAACTGCCCAGTGTACTTTTCTTTACAAACAACACTGGCATATCAACAATACCACCAGCAGTATTTACTGAACCCAGACAACTGCTTGGAGAATTAGCTGTGCTGGCGCCATTACCACCACATTGTGATACATTGTCACCAAGGTCATCATTGGCACTAGGTTCTCGAGTAAGCGTTCTACCATTAGCAAAATTGGCAGCACCACCACCAGTAAAACCTTCTTCAGTCACATAAATATCAAACATGGTATCTACCGCAATTCCAGTAATGTCATAGCGGCCATCACTGTCCGTACTGGCAACCAAGTCTGAAGCTTTATGTCCCCAAGTTACTTCACCTGCCGTATAAGGAGCAGCAACACCTGGTGTTCCTGTTAAGTTGGAAATATTATTGTCAGTAGGAACAAAGGTAATTTGTACACCAGAAGCAGGAGCACCTGTTGTCAAATTTTCAATATAACCTCTCACATTTGCACTCAAACGCTTCAAGGCAACACTTCCACTGTCTCCAGCTAATCCGTTGATAATGACTGTGTTGGGAGAATTGGAAGTACAAGTTCCTGCACCACCCGTATTGGTAGCACTCTCACAACTGTCGGTCACTACTAGATGCGTACCAACATACACAACAGCAGGAGTGTGATTATCATAAGCCACTGAAACTGGCACTGTTGAAAGATTTGCATTCTGATCAGCAAAATCTTGTGCCGCTGTCGCAGCAATATTTGCTTCCAGTGTACCTATATCATTAACAACCTGGGTAATTGGCAAGCCTTCCAAAGTATAAATTCCACCTGCTCCAGTCGTTGCGCTGGAACCTGCTGCATACACGGAAGCTCCCTCCAAAGGATAACCCAAATCATCCGTTATAACACCGGTAATATCAACGGTCATTGAACTGCTGTCGCCGCCGACATATTCAATATTACCTTTGGTGTTTGTTTCGCCCTCCACATGGTGTTCATCACTGGCCTCATCACCTTCTACCACACCTTTCTGACAACCGGCAAAGGCTAAGACACCTGCGAGTAACAACGCTGTGCTCCAGGCTTTCCATTTCTTTTGTTGATTCATAATACTCCTAAAACTAATAGTTGAATTAACAACATGACCAGGATACCAATCCTAAACCCGATCACAAATACCATACTATAGGATATGATAAATGCTGCACATTTGGTGCAACATCAATACCACTGCAGTTGAATTTTACATTCTCCCACATGATTTAAAAACCGAAGCTGCATTCACAAGCTTCCAATTTCTATAAAAATTAATTTATACCCTCCTAAACATATTTTCACATTCGAGGTGTTTGACCACAATTACACATATCCTCACAGAAGCGTTTAATAAACGGCACTCCTAGAGTCAAGTCTTTTTTATAAGTTTTTTACTATTTACTGCACTATTTCTAGCGTATTTAAAATGAAAAAGAATTATACAACCAGGCTCCTAGAGTCAAGTTTTTTCTATTTGTTTCACAATTTGCAAAACCTGCAAGGCCTCTTCCTGCTGCCCTCGTTCTAACAAATACTTTGCCCAAGTCATATAAAACACGACAATCTGGCGTCTGATAAAGCTCGACTCCTTTTTCAACCCATGTACCCGTTGGTAATGAAATTCGGCTTCTTCAAATCTATGCCGCACAGTCAGTAAAGCTCCAAGCTTGTAGTGATAGAGCCAATTTTCTTCATCCGTCAACAAGAAAGATCTAAGTCGCCTTATTGCCGCATCATCATCCCCCAATCGCATCATGATGATATGAAAATTATCTCGTGCCGGAATAAACTCCAAGTCAATAGATAATGCTTTTTCTACATAATCAATGGCTTGCCCATATTGCTTTTGGTGAAGATAAGCTAACCCTACATTATTCAGGGCTCGTTTACTATCTGGATACTTTTCCAAGGCATCTTGCCAAATCGTCAATTCACTTCGAAAAATCTGATTACGTTGCCAGGTACCTGCTATTCCTAAAATAATGAGGACGGCCATCCCTGCTACCCAATAACGTTGCCTCAATTTTTTGTCTAACCATAGCACAACATCCACAACAACGAAAAAAAATCCCATAGATAATAAATAGGCTTTATAATCCACCATGATTTCCTGAGTGGGCACTATCAGATAGAGCAGGTGAGTCATATAAAACCAAACAATTCCCATTGCACTCAATATGCGTCCCCTACGACTCAGCTTCCAGGCACAACATAAAAGAAATACATGCCAGGCAATACTTGCTCCTGCAACTGGATCGAGCAATGAACCTGTTGGAGCAGGAAAATCATGATCAACACTCATCCGCTGAGAAAGAGGTAAGATCAGCATCTGCTGATAATGTACCAATACCAGGGATTGGACTTGAAATTGCTGCCAGGGGCTCCATAACTTGGAAGAACGAAATCCATGTCCTGCATCGGAGGGAGTGAAATACCCACGCATATACATGATGCTGCAAGCGATTATGGCAAAGCACAATAATACCCCCGCACTTATTTGCACAAACTTTCGTCTATTAACGGGGTTGTGCCAAATCAAAACAAGTTCATAGCCCCAACAAGTCAATGGCAGCGTCATGATAATTTCTTTAGAATGAAACCCAATGGCAAATCCGCATAATCCAACTCCCAACCAAAACCATTTTTGCGGAGCTATCATATGACAAAATCTCAGGTATCCATAAAACCCCAACAGATATCCCAGTGTGGCCATGATTGTGTAACGCTGCACAATATAATTGACACAAGCCGTCAGGAAGGGGTGGACAATAAATAAACCAACCACAGCAAAAGCAACCAGATTTCGCTGCATCGAGGAGATGGGATAGGATTGAGGGAATTGGATGATTAACTGTCGAATCACCGTAAATAAGAGAATCCCATTAATTCCGTGTAATGTTATGTTCACAAAGTGCCAACCCGGTAAATCCTCGCCATGGAGCACATAATTGATGGCAAAGGTTAACTGAACAAATGACCGGTTCAGGTTCCATGCCGTTTGTATTAAATATTGCCAGGCTTCTTTCAAGTCGTGGACTTGTTCAAACTGGAGAATTCCTGGAATATCATCAAAATGAAATACCCCATAAAAGGAATTTGCATAACTCACTGCTGCTAATCCCAAAATTCCACATCCCCAAATCAATAAAGAAAAATAATGATTAATTCTCATTTTTTCAGTTGTCATTGATGGTATTTGGTTGGAATGTTTAGCGACAAACCTTCTGGGACTGTACCAAATGGTATCCCTGACAATACCTCAATTGGCATGCTTGTTTCAAATCCAGACATCCTTTGGTTGGATCATGGAATTCTTTGATATAAAGTAACCCTCGGCTTTCCATAATTTCACCAAATTCAGAGTTTAACTGGTTTGCTCGAGTAAAATCGACAAGAGCTTGCTCATATTGTTTCAAACGCCAATAGCTTTTGCCACGAGCGTAAATAACTTGCCATTGAGGATCAGGATAAAACTCTATTGACTTTGTATAGTCCTCAACAGCCTGTTGGTAACTGCCAAGCTGAAAATAGGCGGTTCCTCGTCCATGATAAGACTTTGCGGGATTGGGAGCCAATTCAATCACTTTAGTAAAGTCCGCAATAGCAGCCGCATACTGTTTTGTATTCAAATAGATCACCCCTCGATTGGAATAGGCTTTATAATCATTCTCATTCCACTGAATCAACTGAGTAAAGTCAGCAATCGCCTGTTCATGCTGTTGCAAAAGAGTATAAGCACTCCCTCTGTCAAAATAGGCTTCTGGATATTCCCCGTCTCCCTTATTTTTAATGGCCTGACTCAATTGTTCAACGGCCATTTGATATTTGCCATGCTGAAGATAAATATTGCCAAGCATACGATAAGGCGTAAAAAGGGTAGGCTCCTTCGCAATGGCATCTTGCCAGAGCAACTCCCCAGAACGAAAAACAAAACTGCGATCCCATGAAAGAAATCCCAATACCAACAGCACACTCACTCCAACCCACTGACCTATTGTTTTGTGCAAACCACCTTTCTCTATTGCCCACATCCCCGTTTGCACAATCAGGACAAATATTCCCAGACTGGGCAAATATTGAAAATGGTCTGCAACATAAGTTTTAGTAAATATGCTTGTATTGAAAAAACCAAGCACTGGAAACAGAGAAACCCCAAAGTATAAAAAAGCATAAGCAGCCCTGCCATAATTTTTCCACCAAAGCATGGACAAGGCCGCAATCAACCCGAAATTTACCAAAACGGGCCAAAAGGTATTCCATGTACCTAATTCTAATTCCCACAGAGGATAAGCAGCCATTAATGGATAGGGGAAAAGAAGCTTCGACAGATAAAACAAAAATATATGGTTTGCTAAAAAAAAATGTTGCACCACCGTAAAATCTAATTCTACAACCTGATTGATCCCCATTTGTGATTCCGCATGGATAGTCAACAATCCAACGATCAGGGCAAATATAAAAAATGGTAACACCGGTAGCAAAATCTTAATGGAGAGGCGTTTTTGAAGATAGTGAGTTAACAAAATCAGAATAACAGGCAGCATGCAGGTCGCAGGCTTTGCAAAAAGAGCCAACAGAAAAAAACCTTGTGCCATCCAATACGATTTCCAGCGAAAATCTTGAAGAAAACGAAGGTAACAATGAAGTGTGAGCAAATAAAAAAATGTGGAAAGAACATTGGAGCGTTCACTCACCCAGGCTACTGACTCCGCATGAACTGGATGCAGAGCAAACAAAGCCGCAACCCACCACCCTCCCTGGAGTCGCAATTTTTGTAACACCTTTATGACTAAAAAAGCATTACCAATATGCAAGAGAATACTGAGAATGTGATCAAACCACAGATTCCCCCCCCAAAGGTAATGCTCCAGCCAAAAAGTACTAAACGTCAGAGGAAAGTAAGGCAGCCCTCCCGTATGAGGGGCTTTCCAAATCTGCAACAACCCTTCCCAGGAACCCAAAAAGGGATTTCCCACTGTATACTGCCAATCATCCCACAATAGTGTACCATCTATTGCAGGATAATAAACAACCCCAACCAGGGCTGTTAGAGATACAATGGCAACAATGTTTTTATGAGAAGAATTCCAGAATGACAACACCGTTCTTCCTAATTTTTTGCTTTTTTCAGATTAGCCGAGGAACGGTTATTGGCCAGCCTAATATTAGAATCGCGGAGATCAGCTTTTTTGAAGTCAGCCTTTTTTATATTGGCTTTCCGAAATTTTGTACGCCGTAAATCTGCATACTGAAAATTCACTTTGCTCAGATCAGCTTTATTGAAATTAGCAGACTTGCAATGGGCACGCTTAAAAGAAGCTCCTTTCGCAGACGAATGAGAAAAGTCCGTATTTTGGCAACGTGCCCCATCAAAAATCGTTTTTTGCAGAGATGCTTTTTTAAAAGAAACCCCTGTAATGGTTGCCTTGCTGAAATCAGCACCATCTAAATTTTGATTACTAAAATCACAATGTTGAAAATTTTTACCTGGAGCAGGTTTGCATGAAGCCGGCAAAGCTGGATCTACCGAGGTTGAAGCAGACGGATTCAAAGCCGTTTGAGAAGAAACCAAACTTTGTTTTTCTGAAGCTTCTTGAGGATGGTAAGGACTCTTCCCACAATTGTGCACTTGCCCCGATTGCAACAACTTTTCATAACGCCGCAATGGTTTTTTCATTTCGGCTTTCAAATCTTTAATCCGGGTTTTGTGAGAAGGATGGGTCGAAGCAAATTCCGGTACTTGTTTCCCCCCAGCCTTGCTCATATTCTTCCAAAGTTGCGCACTTTCACGGGGATCAAAACCGGCTCTGGCCATTAAATCCAAACCAATTAAATCAGCTTCGCTTTCATGAGTGCGACTGTGTGGCAATAAAACACCAAACTGAACACCAAGCCCTAACGCACCCATGATGGCTTTATTCCTCGTACTTCCTTTGTCTCCCAATGCTCCACCCAGCAATGCGAAACCTCCTTGCACCAAAAATCCTTCAGAGACTCTCTCATTTCCATGTTGCGCAATCACATGCCCCACTTCATGCCCCAACACAGCAGCCAATTGGTCTGCATTTTCAGCCACCTTCATCAGTCCCGTATAGACTCCTATCTTCCCACTGGGCAATGCAAACGCATTGACAGCCTTGTCCTGAAACACAACAGTTTCCCATTTTTTAACACCTGTCTTGTCCTTGGTATGTTTGAGTAGCCTTTTGACAATACACTGCACATGCTCATTGATCACCGGATCTTTCTCCTGAGGCGTATTTTTTTTGATTTCTTTAAATGCATCAGATCCCATCGAATTCATGATCGATTTGGGAACCAACAACAACCTGTTTCTTTTCACAGGATCAGCAATGAGAAAAAAAGGAAATAAAATACATAGAACTGTCAATATTGTTTTCGTCATACTGTACTCAAAAAACAAGTTATAACTCTATAGTGATCTGTTGAGGAGAACTGCTGGCATATTTTTCAAACAATTCGTTTGCCTTCTCCCTCAAACGAACTTCATCATCATGATCCAGCACACCATCTCCTGTTACATCTTGAAAGATATAAATGCGATCGACCACCCCCTTTTGTTTGCTGTCCACGGCCAAACCCACACTCCCTTTATTATTCATGAAGGAAATCATGTCAATCTTGCCGTCTCCATCAATATCAATCAAATTAGCAGTTACTATATTTTTTTCTTCACTCATATTTCCATACCGATCGATAGATTAAAAACTGACCACTGATAACTGAAAACTATTTAGCCGCCATTGTTGGGAGAGGTTATCACAATTCTCTTTCAAAAAAAATTGTTTTAAAGGGAAACTAATTTTAAACAAAAAAAAAATCGATAAAGAATACTTTTTAAAAGAAATTTGAAAAATATATTGATTTTGAGTACGCAGTATGGTTTGTATTGGGGGTCTTAAATTACTATCTTCTTCATATTTGTAATCTTTGTCTTGTAGAAGATGGGGTCTTTAATCCAGACACAGCCGCACGCGGAAACTGGCAACGCCGGCCCGGCCCTCCCGCCGCAGCAGTCTCATAAACCTCATTATGCATAAAGATCGCTGCCCCTTCCATCACATTTGTGATGGCACAAGTTTAAATGAAGATATTGGTAGAACTCATCTTTGAAGTAAACACTTCCTAAAATTTTATGGTTTCCTCATGCAACAGTCCACTTATGCCGTAATTAAACAACTCGTAACACAATCTGTTGAGCATTTTGTGATACGGCCCAAAGCAGCGGTGATGGTCACCGCCCTGATCTGCCTGTTCATGCCCTTATCCGCAATGGCCCAAAAAGAACAACCCATTGCCTTCAGTCATCAACTTCATGCAACCCAAAACCAAATTCCGTGTCAATATTGCCACATTTACGCAAGGCGTTCCTTTTCTTCTGGGGTCCCACCAATGAGTGTTTGCGTTGGCTGTCATGGCACCAAGGAAGCTCCGCTGATCCAGCCAGATAGTGCGGAAGTGAATAAAATGCGGGAATTGTGGGCAAAGCAAGAACCAATTCCCTGGGTTAAAATTCACGATATCCCCGATTATGTGCGCTTTCCTCATAAACAACACATCAATGCCGATTCAGATCGCTTCAAATCGGTTGCGGCAGCTTGCGACGAAGCAGCAGATCCACGTTCAATTGCCTGCAAAGTAAAGCTGTTTCAGGAAGATGGCGATACTCGATGTGCAGCATGTCATGGCGATATTAAAGGAATGCCTGTTGTCAAACAAGTGGATGAAGATTTTGGAAAAATGGGATGGTGTTTAACCTGCCATTTGCAAATAAAGGGAGTTGCAGAGAGAAAATCAGCAATCAGCACTCTGGGAGGCTGGTTCAATGCCAAACAACAAGAAGAAGAGCGGGCCAAGACCATCGAACTGAAAAACCCCAAAGGTTATCATAACCCGCTGTTAACCGACTGTTATACTTGCCACTATTAGGAGACATCACCATGAAGAAAGGCCTGAGCAGAAGAAATTTATTAAAATACATGGGATTGGGTGGAGCAACCGTAGTTGCCGCCAGTTGTGAGCAAAAGCCTGAAAAGCTCATTCCCCTTTTGGTAGCTCCTGACGAGTTCGCATACACACCGCATACCTCCTATAATTACATGACCGTTTGTCAAGAATGCCCAGGAGAATGTGGCATGATGATCACCACCCGGGAAGGACGCGCACAAAAAGCAGAAGGCAACCCCAACCATCCCTTGAATCAGGGAGCCCTTTGTGCCAATGGACAATCATCCCTGCAAGCACTATACAACCCCGAACGAATTGCATCCCCTCAGGATCAATCAGGAAAAAAACTCAGTTGGGGAGACGCAGAAAAAACCTTTGCCGATCAATTGAAAGCAGCCAATGGCCAGGTAGCCTATCTTGGCAAACCAGTGACGGGCAACACTGACCGTTTTATTGACCAATGGTTACAAGCAGTTGGTGGTGGAAAACGCATCCGTTTTCAGGCGCTCACTCAGGCCAGTCAGAAAAAGGCCAATGACATCGCCTTTGGACGTGCAGATATTCCATTATATGAATTTGACAAAGCTAAATATTTGCTCAACTTCAGCACCGATTTTATGGAAACCTGGGGAAATATTGTAGAGAATACTCGCAAGTTCACAGACATGCACGCTTATCAAAACAAACACAAAAACAAATTTGTGCATGTTGGCCCTCATGTTTCGTTGACAGGAGCAAAAGCCGACGAGTGGGTGAAAATCAAGCCCGGTACGGAAGGCATGATAGCCTTGGCCATTGCCCATGAAATCAGAAAAGCCAAAGGCTCTTATGGCTTTTTAGAAGGGTACCTTGCCGCATACGCGCCTAAAAACGTGGCCAAACAAATTGGCACCACACAAGAAACTATTGAGCAGATTGCCAAAGATTTCATGAGTCACTCCCCCAGCCTGGCAATTGGTGGTGGTAACATGACTGCAACCGAGCACAGCACGGAAACCCTGGTTGCTATCAATATCCTGAATGCCGTTGCAGGAAATATTGGACAAACCATCCGCTTCATCACTCAACCACAAGCATCTGCTTACTCTCACCAGGATATTTTCCAGTTAATTCAAGATTTGAATGCCGGTAAAATCAAATTATTAATTATCGACAATGTCAACCCTGTCTATGCTCTGCCCAAGACAGCAGGTCTCGCGGAAGCCTTGAAAAAAACATTTGTTGTTTCACTTTCCTCTGTCAAGGATGAAACAACACATGCAGCAAATCTCGTTCTTCCCACTCTCACTGCTTATGAAAGCTGGGGAGATTCGGCCCCACGTGCTGGTATTCGGAGCCTTATTCAACCTGTGATGGTTCCTGTGAATACGTTTGACGCTAAAGCAAAAGAAAATATACTGCTTGCTGTTAACAAACTTTTGAATACAGGCCAGTTTGCAGACTTCGGAACATATCTGGATTATTTGAAAAATGCCTGGAGACGCATTCAATTGGAAATTGGAGATACCACCCCTTTTGAATCATTCTGGGTCAAAACGTTAGAGCGTGGTGGAGTCTTCACCAACACTCCTAATGTTTCCGTTAATTTGTCTCAAAATGTCACCAGTTACAAAGCAAAAGCTCCCAAACTGCAAGGAGATGGTCTGGCCTTGCTTCCTTCAACTTCCATTCTGATGCAAGATGGAAGTGGAGCAAACAAACCCTGGCTCCAGGAGACTCCCGACCCTATATCTCAAATCGTATGGGGTTCCTGGCTGGAAATCAACCCCAAAACCGCCAAAAAATTAGGGATTAAGGATCGTAGTGTCGTCAAAGTGTCCTCTCCCCTGGGAGCCTTGGAAGCAACCGCTTATTACCATTTTGGAATTCATGAAGATGCCGTTGCCCTTCCCTTTGGCCAGGGGCATACTCATTCAGGTTTGGCAGCAGATGGTTTTGGCATCAATGTCACTGATCTACTTCCTGCCAAAGTTGACAAAACTTCTGGAGAACTTGCCTGGTTGAGTGTCAATGCCACACTCTCCACCAGTTCCCGCAGATCCTACACGACCAACTTAGATGGAAATGCTCGTCAATTAGGAAGAAATATTGCTGCAGCAACAACGATGAATGCTCTCCTCCACGGAGATGACCATCATACAGCCCATCACCCACGATCTCGAGAAGTGTACCCGGATCGTAAAGAAACCGCAGGCTACTATGAACCTTATCGCTGGGGAATGACAATTGATCTCGACCGATGTAACGGTTGCTCGGCATGTGTTGTGGCATGTTATGCAGAAAACAATATCCCAGTTGTTGGAAAAGAAAGAGCTGGTGTTGGCCGTGAAATGTCATGGATTCGAATTGAGCGCTACATTGAAGGCCATGGCGATTCAGTCGAAACACGCTTCGCCCCCATGACATGTCAGCAATGCGCAAATGCGGGCTGTGAAACCGTTTGTCCTGTTTATGCCACCTACCATAATCCAGAAGGTTTGAATATTCAGGCCTATAATCGTTGTGTGGGAACCCGTTACTGTTCTAACAACTGTGCTTATAAAGCACGACGCTTCAACTGGTTCAACTATGAATTTCCAGCACCGCTCGATCAACAGCTCAATAGCACCATCACCACACGAGAAGTGGGGGTGATGGAAAAATGTACCTTCTGTGTACAACGTATCAAAGAAGCACAGACGGCGGCTCGTAAGCTAGGACGCGATGTCCAGGATGGCGAAATCATACCCGCTTGCCAACAGACATGTCCCACCCAAGCCATCACTTTTGGCAATCTGATGGATTCCCAAAGCAAGGTTTCCCAAATGGCCAAACGTGACAAAAAAGATATGAAGCATCGTGACCGTCAATACGAAATTTTACCAGAACTCAATTTTAAACCAGCCATTACTTACTTGAAGAAAGTCAATCTTCAAGACAAGCAAGCGGATCTTCATCAAGAAAAATCAGCAGGACACGCTAAAAAGGCACATGGTTAACCCATTCCTCAAAAACCAATAGGAGACATAAATTATGAGTGGGACCACTTTTACATATGGAAAAATCAACGACGACATGCTCCGCATGCTGGAGCGCCCCCATCCTTCTTATTTTTTGCTGTTACTTGGTTTTCTAACAGCACTGGGATTGGGTGTGCTCAGTCTTGCCGTACAAGTTAATGTCGGGATTGGATATAGCGGTATCAACCATCCCATTGCATGGGGAGTGTATATCACCAATTTCGTATTCTGGATCGGGATTGGTCATGCAGGAACTTTGATTTCCGCTGTCTTTTACTTAACCCGCGCCCCCTGGAGAACCGCAATTTATCGCGCAGCAGAAGCCATGACTGTCTTTGCTGTAATGACCGCAGGATTATTTCCCTTGCTCCATACCGGTCGCCCCTGGCTGGCTTACTGGTTGATTCCTTATCCCAATCAAAGGATGCTGTGGGTTAACTTCAAATCTCCACTCGCCTGGGATGTGTTCGCGGTCTCTACATATATGACCGTTTCTATCCTGTTTTTCATGATTGGACTCATTCCGGATATTGCCATTTTACGAGATGAGGCTATCCGCAAAGGACAAAAACTGAGGGCCATGATTTTCACGCCCCTGTCTTTGTTTTGGCGTGGTACCAATTACCAATGGATGCATTACATGCGAGCTTACTTGATCTACGCGGCCATTGCGACCCCCCTTGTCTTCTCTGTCCACTCCATCGTATCCTGGGACTTTGCCATGTCCAGTATTCCTGGATGGCATACTACCATTTTTGCTCCCTATTTTGTGGCAGGAGCGATCTTTTCTGGATTGGCAATGGTCATGACGGTTTTAATCCCGGTACGAGTCGTTTTTGGTTTGGAAGATTACATCACCGATCATGTGGTGCAAAGTGTTTGCCGTGTGATCATCTTCACATCCATCATTGTGGGTTATGCCTATGCCAGTGAGTTTTTTATTGCCTGGTACAGTGGCAGCACCTTTGAAAGAGCTATTTTTTACTTCCGGCCTTTTGGGCTGATGGAATCATGGACATTAACAGGAGAGCAATCCATTGGT
>JANQHV010000007.1 GCA_028282505.1 SAR324 cluster bacterium
AATTAATCGATACAGCATTCAAACTCTTCAACGAATACGGATACCATGCAACAGGAATTGATCGCATTCTGGCTGAATCGGGTGTGTCCAAAGCAACTATGTACAAACACTTCCGCAGTAAAGAAGAATTAATTCTGGCTGTTTTGCAACAGCGTCATGAACAAATTTATACAAAAATGCAAGCTC
The DNA here is from genome assembly GCA_028282505.1 of SAR324 cluster bacterium. Taxonomy (GTDB): domain Bacteria; phylum SAR324; class SAR324; order SAR324; family NAC60-12. Next base: position 187 of record JANQHV010000007.1, read on the forward strand.
AGCTTGAAACGGCTCTTACTGATGATCAACCGGCGCTTGTGGTTTTTGATGCATTGGATGAATGGTTTCATAGTCATGAATTCTTTGGTTGCTATTTCATTAAGGCAGGATCCGAGTTTACAAATGAGAATGCGATTCATCAATATGCAGCTTGGCACAAAGAGAGCATTCGCACCTTGTTATTTGAGTTTCTCACGAATTTGAATGAAGAAGAAAAACAAACTCATGCTGAACAACTACTTTTATTGATGGATGGAGCGATTGTCAGTGCACAAGTGAGAGGCAAAAAAAATGCAGGAAAAACGGCAAAAGAAATGGCAATGAAAATCCTCAAACCTATAGACCATTTGACTCGTTGATGCATGCAATTTCACTCCCAAAATTTCTTCAAATCTTACTCTTGAATGTAGTTTGTCTGTGCTAAAAAATTCATGAATGCCTTTAGTGATAAAAAGATAATTGATTCTTGGAAAAAGAATGTTGATCCTTGGATCACTGCTGTCCAAGAGCAACAAATTGAGAGCCGAAAACTCATCACCAATCAAGCAATCATTGACGCAATCATGTCATATCCTGCTAAAACCGTATTGGATATCGGTTGCGGAGAGGGGTGGCTGGTGCGGGAGCTTGCTTCGCTAGGTTTGTCAGTACTGGGAGTGGACGTTATTCCAGAATTTGTGGAAAAGGCCAAACGGTCTGGAACTGGGAGGTATCGTGTCATGGCATACGAAGAAATATCCGAGAGCAAGATAACGGAAAAATTTGATATTGCTGTTTGCAACTTTTCACTCCTTGGCAAAGAGTCGGTTGATCATATTTTCAATGCAGTTTCTTCTATTTTGAACGAAGCAGGGCACTTGATTATACAGACAATTCATCCGAGCATGAATGGTGAGCAGCACTCATATCAAGACGGTTGGCGCGAAGGTTCATGGGCTGGCTTCAGCAGTGAGTTTCGTACCCCGGCGCCGTGGTATTTTAGAACGATTTCATCATGGTTTCGGCTTTTCCATGAAAATGGTTATGAGTTAGTCGAGATTCAAGAGCCCGTTAACCCTAAAACAGAAAAAGTCGCATCTATCATCATGGTTGGGAGGATCACCGGCTAACGTAACCACAACTTGGATTGGTGATCAATCTGTCATATACTCTCTCAGAACTTTGAAAAAAGATGTCTCACTTAGTGGTTATTGGTACAACTCTGGGAATATCTCTTGTGTTGGGTGGAATTCTCAGCCTCATCATCGGGTTCAGTTTTGAAGCGTTCATTTGGATCGCTCCGAGCATTATTATCACCGATTCCCTCACTCTGGGATTGGCTGCTTTAGTCAGTCTTTATGTTACTCGCTACCTGATCGCCAAAAACCAAAAAACCCTTTTCATCCTTTTGCTTTCTTTGGGTTTAATGTTAGGGGCAGGCATCCTGGCGATTTTAGGTTTCTTTTTGTCGACTCCCACATCATTTTTATATTCTGAAAGTCGCACCGTCAGCTTTTTGTTAATCAACTTGCTCTTCTTTAGCACGATCAATATCATCAGCTGTGGTTTTATTATTTTTCAGCACACCCTGGTCAGTAAAGAAAAGGCATTAAATGAGGAAAAAGTACTCAAAACGCAAATGGAGTTGAAATTCCTGTCTGCTAAAATCAATCCTCATTTTTTATTCAATTCTCTCAATCTATTGGTCTCCTTGTTAAAGACCCCGGAAAAGGCAGAAGAAACCCTGATCAACCTTTCAGAACTATTGCGCTATCAACTGGATATCAGTGATGTCAAAAAAGTCTCCGTGGAAACCGAATTGAACGTGGTTGAAAAATACCTGACCATTCAAAAATTAAGATTTGGCGATAAGCTCACGTATCAGATTCATTGTCAAACCAGGGGTGACATCCCACCTCTGATTATTCAACCACTCGTTGAAAACAGTATCAAACACAATATTGAGATTACCGAACAATTGGCCATCACGGTAAACATCTCAAAAGAAAATAAATACTTGGTTCTGTCTGTATTTGATTCTATGGCCAGGCTCAATGACAGTATGCTGGATCAGGGAATGGGATTGACCGTAACGAGGAAAAGGGTTGAACATTTTGGCGGTACCTTTTCCATTAAAAACGGAGGGATAGAGATATCATTTCACCATGATTAAAACATTAATAGCTGATGACGAAAAGCCTGCTATTGAACGTTTAAAGGATTTGCTGGCTGATTACGGTCAATTTCAAATAATCGCTGAAGCAAGAGATGGCACCGAAGCACTGGAAAAAATAGTCTCGCTGAAACCCGATGTCGCCTTTTTGGACATCAATATGCCTGGTGTTTCTATCTTTAAAACAATCTCCTCTTTGAGTTCTCCACCTTTGATCATATTTCAAACCGCTCATTCAAAATATGCGGCAGATGCTTTCGATATCAATGCCTTGGACTATCTCCTGAAGCCAGTCAGTCGAGAAAGATTTAGCAAGGCTGTCTCTAAAATCATGGAAAAATTAGCTTCTCCTTCCACTACATCACTCACCAGCGAACCGCTGGTAAAAGAGCCCATAGAAAAAATTTCTCTTAAGGTGCAAGGCACCATCAAAATTATTCCAGTTTGTGAAATCCAAAAAATCTGCTTTGAAGAGGGCCTCACCTTTATCTATACCAAGGAAGGACGCTTTCTTTCGGATCACTCTTTGAATTATTATGAAGAAAAATTGACAGAAGGCCGATCCAAAGAAACAGGACTTTTCAGGTCCAATCGGGCCAGCCTGATCAATCTCGATTTTGTCTCGACAATCCATAAAGCTTTTAAGGGCAACTACTATGTTGAACTCAAAGATGGCACAACGGTCGAATTGTCTCGGCGAAAAGCTCAACTCTTAAAAAAGCAACTGGATTTTTAAGTCAAGTACCATTCATCAAGCTTTTTGAACCACTCATCCGAATTTATAGCCACTCGTCCTGCTTTTTGTGGTCAAACCGCAGAACTCTTGTACAATATTAATGAATCATTTAATTCCCTTTAACATTCTCAGGAGAGTCTTATGAAATCGAAAAACACATTCATTCATCTCATTTTCTTATCTCTGGTTGCAATCACTCTGATGGGCTGTGCCTTTGGCAATAAAGGTTCATTTCAGTACACACGCACAACCACTGTTGGACAGGAATTGCAAGATTTGGAAAAGGTCAAAAGCACCTTGACTGATGAGGAGTATCAAAAGTTGAGAAAACAAATCTTGAAGGGCGGACCATTCCCGCCTATGGACCATGAAAAATGGGAAGACTAAATTCTTTGAATTTATCCGAATCCGATAGGTTCTTTTGCTATTAAGAAATATAGGGGCCAAATCCAATGCAATGCAAATCTTTTTTTGTATTTTGTGTATTACTGTTTATTGCTTTTCGGCTTTTCGCCATTGAACTGAAATTGGGCAATGAGGTTGTAGAGGAGTCTGAAACTTTTAGTGGAGATTATCTATTTGCTGGTAAATTTCTTCGCTTTCAAGGAGAAGCTCACGATCTCTTTCTTTTCTCAGAAACAATTGAATTTTCTGGGACAGCCAAATTGGCCATCATCGCCGCTGCTCAAAGAATCGCCATTGCAGGAACGGTGGGCAACGGTGTCAAGGCAGCCGCTCAATCAATTACCCTGAAAAACAATATTACGGGTACGAACTTTCTTGCTGCTGAAAAAATCACGTTTGAGCCGGAAAGCAATACTCAGGGAGCAACGTTTGTTGCTGCTAGAAAAGTCGAGGTGAAAGGTCCCATCACCGGTGATGTTTATGCCGCCGCAGGCGAGGTATCCATTCAAAATGAAATTCACGGCAATGTCAATGTTCATACGGGACAGTTAAAAATCTCTGAACAGGGAAAAATTGTAGGAGATTTGATTTATCATTCCGATCATGAACTTAGAAAAAATGAAGTGGCTCGTGTCACGGGCACGATAACGTTTAAAAGAAATGAAGAGGAGGGCTCTTATGATATCTTTTCTGATAGCGATTCTGATGGGGTGGCGTGGTTTTCACTATTTTTTAAACTTTCTTTTGCCGTATTGGGATTTCTATTACTACTTTTTCCCATAACCAGGATATTTGAAAAACCCGTTACTCCTAAAGAGATCTTAACACACTCCCTGTGGGGACTCATTCCTGTATTTGTTTACCCCACAGCAATTGTTACTTCATTTATTCTGGTGATTACTATTCCCTTGGCGATAGCCTTGATATTAGGATTTGTCCCCTTGTTGTTTGTTACCAAGGTCATTGGAATTACTTTGATCGGAGGAGGGATTGCCAGTGCATTGAAGATAACATCCAATAGCCGATTTCTATTCTTTCTAATCGGAGTGTTACTCTATTCCATATTGAGTTTCATCCCCTTTTTCGGATTTTTCTTGATGGTCTTTGTGTCTGCCGTCGGGTGTGGTTTGTTGCTGATGGGACTTTTCCCAAAGCAAGTATATATTCCAAGGCAGGGATGAAATTCTTGTGTCTAAATTACGTGAGAATTCTCACACTAAACCACCACCAACCGTCAGACGCAAGGTGCCCACGACAAAGACAATGATATTGACAATCAGCCCTGTTTTTTTCTCACCAAATGCTCCAACAATAGCTCCAATCACGGTAGCAGGAATAACCGCCCAATTCAGCCACCCCAACAGTGGAATGAACCCCAAAAACATGATGGGGATACATATTAAACCAATTACGATTGATATGACATTCATCTTAATCCTTTGAAAAAACTCATTCTGGCAATTTTTCGAATAAGGCTGGTTCCAGTGTAATCTCCATATGAAAGTGATGATTTTGTGGAGTCGAGAATGCCAGACGAATACAAGAATAGCCTTCCAATCCATTGCCTTTGAAAACCAGACCAATCGGAGCAGTGACAGGGACAACAGCAGGAATATTAGCATGAGCCACCAAATCATATTCTGTTTTCATATCCGCTCGGGCCTTGCCAATAATATGGTTGGTCAACTCACCAATAGAACTGAGCACATCATCGGCCAGGTGATGACTGGGAATATCTTCTTCCGGCATTCCCATTGCCACAAGTGAGGAAGTCACCAACTCCAGGGCAGCGTCTCCTGTAAAATTTATCACCATCACCCCACTGTAGTTTCCACTGAATGTGACAAATGCACCAATGTCTTTGGATATTTCAATAGAGGGAATGATTTGTGCTGTTTTGGCAACTGTGACCTCCATGCTGCAGGAACGGCTAATCACTTCACAAGCAGCCTTCTGAAACACGTGAGCAACCAATAAAATTGATGTTTTTTGCATAAAAATTTCCTGTTGGATTGTTCAATTCAAAATAGTAATTAGTTCTACTTTGTGAGAGTTATTCTCAAACTCAGTTATGATTGGGGTATAGTAGCACTATGAGACGTTCGTTCCAATTCCTTTTTTTAAAGATTTTGTATTTACAGAGACAAAAACACACCGTGTGGCTAAAGTTATCATTGAATGAGACTCTCCCTAATTCTTCATTTCACGACAGTGACTGGGAGGTGTACTTGCAAACACTGCCTGATAGTTGAATAAGAACATGCCACAACCAATCAAGGCCATTCCAAAAAAATGGTAGGCATACAAGGATTCATTGAGTAGTAAAACGGCTAAAATCGACGCAAAGACGGGAATGAGATTGATGAATAGTCCCGCACGATTGGCCCCTACCAGTTGAATGCTGCGATTCCAAAACAAATACGATAAAATAGAAGGAAAGATGGATACATAGAGGACACTGAAGACCACTTCCCATGAAAGCAAGATCGGTTCACTGTAGGAAAGTTCCCACAAGTAGAAAGGAAACAAGAACAAGATCCCAAGGGCAAATGTAAATGTCAGCAAGCTCAATCCATGTATTTGGGGGCCTTTGCGCAGCAATGTAGAATAAAGCGCATAAAGCAGGACGGCTACTGCCATCCAAATATCCCCTTCCACGAACGCCAACTCCAATAACGTCCTCCAGTTACCATGCAAAATGATCGAACATGCTCCCACAACACAGATGGATACTCCGATGAACTGTGGTTTTGAAATCTTCTCTTTGAAAAGTAATAGAGAGAGAAGAATAATGACTGCTGGCATCGTCGTTTGCATGAGAGCAATGTTAATGGCTGTTGTTGTATGAGCTGCCTGATAGAGCATCGTATTGAAACAGGAAATGCCAAATACAGAGATCACACTGAGAATTTTCCAACTTTTCAAAGCACAGCTCCAGTCCCGTTTGGCATGAGACCATGTGAAAGGCAACAAAAGTAGCAAAGCGATGGTCCATCGCCAAAATGCTAAACCGATGGGGGGAATGATTTCATTGACTCCACGGGCCAAGACAATATTGCCTGACCAAAACAGCGGAGTGAGTGTGAGGAGCAGAAAGGGAGAATTGCTGATTCGTTGGACAGGTTTTGACAGTATCACATTTCCTTCTTTAGATGATTTTTGATGTTAATGATTGATATTAGATGACAGTATTTTCGACCCCATCGTTGTAACATTTTTTGAGGCACGCAAACAAGTCGATTTAGAACCTGTTTGGAAAAGATGGTTCGTTTCAATGAGATCTGCCAAAATTTGTGTAATAACGGTAAAATCCAGATTTCATGGAGCCTGGGGATTGATAAAGAATGGATAATGAGATCAAAAGATGATATAAATTTATGGTTTATGAAATGATTCTGGTAGAGGGGAAAAATGAAAATTTTATTTGATGATACAGGCACAATAGAAAAGCTGGAAGAATTTCTTGAGCAAGCCATTGATTCAGATACTCGATGCCTCTTGATTTTTGCTGGCGACGGCAATGGATTTACCCCCGATCTGTTGAACCCATTGCTGCAAAGTGTTTCCATTCCTATTTTTGGGGGAATTTTTCCGCAAATCATTCATCAACATGAGCATTCCGAACGAGGAATCGTGGTGATCGGCCTCCCCTGGCAACCTCAGGAAATAGCCATTATTCCCAACTTGAGTGACGCTGATGTGGATTTTGAAGAAATCGTCGATCAGCTGATTCCAGAAATCCATACTCCCTCCACCATCATGGTATTTGTTGATGCCATGTCCACTAGAATTGCGGCCTTGATTGAAGGATTGTTTAATGTCTTTGGGCTCACCTGCAACTATATTGGTGGAGGAGCTGGTTCATTGTCATTTGAAAAGAAACCATGTTTATTTACCAACCAGGGGCTCTTGGAAGACAGTGCTTTGGTGGTGCTTTTGGAAATGGAAAGCGGCATGGGAGTGAAGCATGGGTGGGACAAGATCAGTGGACCATTTCGAGTGACTCAATCTGATAAAAATGTCATCCAAACCTTAAATGGTCAACCTGCCCTAGAAGTTTATCAAGCCATTGTCGAAAAACACGCCAATGCTGTTTTTACCGATGACAATTTTTTTGAAATTGCTCGGAGCTATCCCTTTGGAATCAATAAGTTAGGTACAGAAAAAGTAGTTCGTGACCCGCTCATGAAAGGAGAAAACGGTTCTATCATTTGTGTGGGCGAAGTGCCTGCTGAGTTTTTTGTCGATATCTTGACAGGCAATACTTACTCACTGATCAGGGCTGCCAAACAGGCCCTGGCTATGGCTAAGGAAGAATATCCTTCTGAGCATCCCCCCACTTTAGCGCTTTTCATGGATTGCATCTCCAGGGCCATGTTTTTAGACGAGAAACTTTCTCTAGAAATTGATGCAGTTCTGGAAAAGCAACTGCCTTTGGTTGGAGCATGTACTCTCGGTGAGATTGCCAATTGTCGAAAAGACTATCTGGAATTTTATAACAAAACCGCCGTAGTGGGGTTATTGAGATGAGGCCTTATTCCACAGAATACATTCAAATTCTGTATGACATCAGTATCTCGATTGGAACTGATGTGAATTTGCAGAAAATGGCCAAGGCAGCCTTATCGGCTTATATGCAGAAGTTAAACTGCATGGCAGGAGGAATCTACCAACTCCACCACCAACCCGGCAATAATATTTGCTTTGATACGATTTGTGAAATCCCCAGACGAGTCCGACGTGATAAGGCCTATCAAGAAATCTTGACAACGTTCTTAAGAATCCATGAGTCCAACGAATTTTCTCGTTTTTTAAAAAAACTTCCCATCATTGAAAAAGATCTGAATTCCCACTATTTTCACATCATGGAGTTGCCAGATTTTGGTTTAATGGTTCTGGTGAAAAGAGAAAAAATTGATGAACAATTCACGGGCAATCTCGCCGCCTTGAACAAAAAACTGGCAGCCAGTTGCCAATCTTGTTTCCTCAACCAGCAACATCAAACTCATTTGGAAGTAAAAATTGAAGAAAGCACAAAAGAATTGATGGATTCCCTGGCTCAGTTAGAACAACAAAATACAACGCTTCTGGCAGGCAATCGAAAACTGGAAGAAATCAATTATACCAAAGAACAGGTCATGAAGCGTCTGAGAGAGGTCTACGATGAAAACCTGACGCCTTTACAAGAAACACTACAGAAGATGGAGCACGTCTCAGGAAATCATCAGGAACTGGTTCGTCAAGCCACACGGGATGTCTATCAAATTCAAGAGGTTATTCAGCCAATCACCTCATTGTATTTGTCGGAGCAAACCATTCGCCATAAGCGAGTATTACTGGGAGAAGATGATAAAAAGCAACAAATTATTGCCAAAATGGCCTTGAGGGGCAGTGGTGTGGAATTGGATGTGGTTTCTGATCTCAATACGGGGCAGGAATGCTTGAAAAAACGGAAGTATGATATCGTCTGTACCAATGAAAAACTCATTGAATTATCACAAAGTGCCATCGAACTTTCACCAACAGTCCAGACAGTTTTCATGACTTCCGATAAAACCTATCAGTATCTTCCCACCTTGCGCAAGTATCCATTTTTATGCAACATTGTTTCTCGTAATGATGAGGATCGTACATTTACTCTGAAAAACATGATCACCACAGTCAGTAAACTGATCACCCAAAATATCTTTGGTTTGGAAAAATACTTGAACTGGGGAATTGAGGTGAAACAGCATCAAGTGATGAATAGCAAGGAACGCCAACAGTTAGTCAATCAAATGGAGTCTTACTTCGAAGATTTAGGAGTGCGTCGTCCTGTTTTATACAAAAGTGTCGCTATTGCGGAAGAACTGATGATGAATGCCATTTATGACGCTCCTGTTGACACGGATGGAACTGCTCTTTATAACCATTTATCACGTACTGTCGATGTGGAATTAAAACCAGAAGAGCAAAGCACTTTTCGTTATGCCTGCGATGGAATATTGTTGGCCATTTCCGTCGAAGATCCTTTTGGTGCTTTGACGCGAGAAACCATCCTGGACTATTTGCAAAGTCGTTACGAAATAGGGAACGACCCTTCCCGTGAGGAGAAAGGCGGAGCAGGCTTTGGCGTCTTGCAAATCATTGGCATGTCGGATCTGGTCGTGATCAATGTGAAACCGAAGGTTCGTACCGAAGTGATTTCGATTCTCAATATTGCTCCCGATAAACCCAAAAGCACCAAGACCACCTCCCTGCATTATTTTTACGGTTAATCTGCTTGTCACAGACAACTCACAAAGAGAAAATTTTCGTTAAATGCTCGCTATTCGCCTTAAATTTTCTCAAAAATCCACACAACGAGATCGATTTTTCGCCACGAACCATCTGTGCCAAACAGGTTGTAAATTACCTCAGTAAGGGGTTGTAATTATGAGGAAGACTCAATAGAATCGGTAGACAACCTCATTGATATTTGTTAAATTCCAACTCCAAGTGACCCATTGCAATGTTTTGTAGAATGTAGAAAAAGGAGAACCATGCCAGTACCACAATCCAACGCCATTGCGAGTTATAACCGAGCGGCCAGGGTGGTCTATGAAATCGAATCATGGAACAAAGAATTGTCGATACAAGACCGTAATACCAAATACACCAAATTGATCCAATCGCCATTTTTATTTTTTCGGGGAACCAATCATCTGTATTGGATGGATTTTTCCAGAGACTGGCGTTTGGCGCGCTTCGGCAACGCAGGGACTCGCACCTGGATTGTTGGGGATGCGCATGTGGAAAATTTTGGCACCTTCCATAATGTACATGGAGACGTGACTTATGGACTCAATGACTTCGACGATTCCATCATTGCCGATTACCAGTACGACGTGTGGCGCTTGGCTGCCAGCATGGTTTTGGCATCCACAGAAAACCAATTTTCTAAAAAAGATCAAAAAGACTTGGTCTATGCTTTTGCTGAGTCTTATCTCAAGACACTATTCAAACAAAAACCCATCACACATTTCACAACAAAAAACACCTATGGGGTTTTGAAAGATTTTTTGAAGCGGGTAGAAAAGAAGAATTCTCGGCAAAAAATGCTATCAAAATGGACCGTTGTGCAAGACAATGAGCGCCGATTTAACGTCAGTACCGAAAGGTTGGATCCGGTTTCCCCCAAAGAGAAACAAGAGGTTACCACTGCGATGGAAGGGTATGGAGAGACCTTAACCGGTCAACTGACTTACAACAAACAGTATTTTGAAATCAAAGATATCGCACGCCGTTTGTTAGCAGGCACCGGTTCGCTTGGCTCGGTGAGATACTATGTGTTGATCGAAGGAGAGGATGAGACTCAAAGCGATGATCATATTTTGGATATTAAGGCCCAATCTCGCCCCACCCCATATTATTTCTTAAGCACCAAAGAACAAGAAGACTATGACCGAGGCTTTAAAAATGACCTGTACGCCCACACTACAGCTTACCAGACCCTCACTCCCCATGCTGACAATCATTTAGGATGGATCACCCTGTCATCTGGGAACTATTCTGTGCGAGAACGCTCTCCTTTCAAAGACACCCTCCCCACCACCAAATTGACTAAAAAATCAGCATTTATGGAAATGCAGGAACAGTGGGGCCGCATTTTAGCCTCATCCCATTCCCGTGCGAGCGAAAGTTTGGGCTTTTCCTTATCTGAAAAAGTGGCAGCCCTGACCGGAAAAAAATCTACTGGATTCCAGGGGCTGGTTTGGGAAACCGGCTATGAATATGCCAACCGAGTGGAAGCTGACTGGCGGTTTTTTAAGCAATGGTATGAAACTGCTTAGTACCGCTAATCAGAAATAAGTGTTCAAATTCTTGTTGTGACAATCTTACTCTTAATCCTAATCTTGTTCTTAATCTCTGGAAATTGAGGGATTAAGA
>JANQHV010000033.1 GCA_028282505.1 SAR324 cluster bacterium
AAGAGTAAGATTAGGATTAAGAGTAAGACTGTCATAACAAGAATTTGAGCACTTATTTCTGATTAGCTGTACTTAGTGGCCAGTAATACGTTCGGAGTATGTAAAAAGAACTCTGTTGGATTACCTGTAAAAAACCTCAATTGCAACTCAAATATCTTTGTCGGTGTCTTTTGTTTTTTTCTGGGCTGCTTGATGCTTACGGGCTCGCTCGTACTCAGCACTGATGGCATTGGTCAAGACATCATTGATTGAGATTTCATAAATCCAGGCAATTTTTTCAACCAGCTCTTTGTTTTTAGCATCAAGGGGTAAACCACTTTCATAATAGTCGATCAATTTGAGCAAAAAATCGACCTTGGTCCTGGCCATCATTTTTTCTTCCAATTGCCGAACTTTTTCTTGCAGGGATTTGTCTGATATCTCGATTTGGTATGCCATGTCAATTCTTCCTGAATGATACTGTTTCGACAGTTCTCTCAATTTTTAAGACGCAGATAAAATCAGAATTAAACGAACCTCCTTCACGTTCTGCAAAATCTACCCTACCTCTCCCCAGTGTCTACCTTAGGAGATGATAAAGTCTACCCTGGACTGCAATACACTTTGTTGTAACATTTACGATTTCAACAGGTTACTGTGATTAAAATAGCTAATAATATTAATAACAATGACCCTCTTTATCGAAAGAAAGATTTTGTGATGTGATGGTATAATAACACAAGAACTCAGCAACCAACACATCTAATGATTTCTTTCTCAACAATCTTCCATACAAGAGTTCACTCAGACTCAAATCGTTTTTCCATTTACGCAGACTTAGAAAAAATGAGCAAGTCAGTCAAAGCACAAACAGACGATTGTGACAGCAAGCTCTCGCACAAAACCGACCAGCTGAAGCAAGAAATCGAAGAGCGCAAAAAGGCCAATAAAGCGCTGAAAGCAGAAATCAAGGAACGGAAAAAAGCGATTAAACTCCTCAAACGAGAATTAGCAGAACGCAAACAGATTGAGGACGCTTTGTATTTTGTAGCTCAAAGGGGATGGAAGGTCTCCAGAGCTGAATACTTTCAATCTGCAATGACCTTCTTAGCCAAAAACTTGGGGATGGAATATGCCTTCATTGGCGAAGTGGTAGAAAAGAAGAAAGACACTGCTCGTACCATTGTCCTTTATGTACAGGGGGAAATTGTAGAGAATGTAGAATATTCTCTCAAACGTACTCCTTCTGAAAATGTAATTGGCCAGCAACTATGCTGCTACCCCAAGGACGTACAAAAGATCTTTCCGCAGGACGAGTTATTGGCGAAGTGGCAGGTAGAAAGTTATATTGGCAGTCCATTATGGGACTCCAAAGGCAAGCCGCTTGGCTTGATAGCGTTGATGGGGCAAAAACCTTTATTTAAATCCAATCATGCCGAAACCTTGCTTCAAATTCTGGCAGTCCGTGCTGCTCAAGAGTTGGAGCAAAACCAAAGTGAAACAATATTGACCCATTACCAAAGCTACCTGGAAGATTTGGTGGAGAAACGTACAGCAGAAGCCTTGAAGCTTTCTAAAAGTGAAAAGGAATTAAAGCATTACCAAAATTATCTGGAGGAATTGGTAGAACAGCGTACCGCTGAGACGACAAAACTCTCACGGGCCATTGAGCAAAGCCCGGTTTCGGTCATCATTACAGACACTGAAGGGCACATTGAGTATGTTAATCCTACTTTTACAGAAGCAACCCATTACACACAGGCTGAAGTGATCGGACAAACTCTCCGTATTCTTCAACCGGAGTATACCGACAGTACCGTATACCAGGAGATATGGGAGACCATTAGGGATGGAAAAGAATGGAGAGGGGAGTCATGTAACCAGAAAAAGAATGGAGACATCTTTTATGAGTCCACGTCCATATCTGCCATTAAAAATCCAAGAGGAGAGATTACCAATTATATTGCCGTTCAAGTGGATATCACCGATCACAAAAAGACAGAGTGGGAACTGGAAAAGGCTAAACTTATCGCAGAAGGAGCAAATCGTACCAAAAGCGAGTTTTTGGCTAACATGAGTCATGAAATTCGAACACCGCTCAATGCCATTCTTGGTTTTTCTGCACTATTGGAAAAGGATCTGCAAGGGAGTCAGGAAAGAGAGTATCTACATTCCATCCGAGCCAGTGGTAAATCGTTACTCACTTTAATTAACGATGTTTTAGATCTTTCCAAAATTGAAGCAGGCAAACTGGATTTGAAATATACGGCTTTCAACCCATATCTGTTGTTTCAGGAAATCCAGAGAATCTTTTCCTATAAAATTGTTCAAAAGCAACTGGAATTTCAAGTAGCCGTTGATCCTGAAATTCCCAGTGCTTTAATTTTAGATGAGATTCGTTTGCGCCAAATACTGCTCAACCTGGTTGGCAATGCTTTTAAATTTACAGAAACCGGAATCATCCGGTTATCAGTTCACAAGCAGCATCAATACCAGGGTCAGCATAAAATTGGCCTGATTTTCTCTATAGAAGACACAGGCATTGGAATTCCTGATGATCAGATCAAAGTCATCTTTGGTGCTTTCGAACAGCAACACAGACAGAATCATGCCAAGTACGGAGGAACGGGATTGGGACTAGCTATCACCAAACGTCTGGTTGAAATGATGGGTGGACACATTTTTGTAGAATCTAGAGTTGGAATTGGCAGTAAATTCAATGTCATCTTCAAAGCAGTTGCTGTGGCCACCTCTTCTGATATGGATGTATTGGAGCCGGACACGATTGAAAGTGACATGAATTCACATCGACCTGCAACTATCTTAGCGAAAGGCAATCGAGAAATCAGTCAAAAATTTGAAAACTCGATACCACCTGCTGCAGAAAAGGAAGAAGAATCTCTACAGAGTTTGGATGCAGCAACCTTGGCAAAACTACCTGAATTGCTCAATTTGTTAGAAAACGAATCGAACGACTGGCAGCGCCTTGGACAAACTTCCATCATCCAGGATATTCAGACATTTGCGGTACGCATGCAGAAACTGGGGGAACAATATCGTTTCCCTGTTTTACAACAGTGGGGAGAAAAACTGTATTCACAAGTCTTCAATATCGAAACATTTCCCAAAACACTGGAACAGTTTCCCAATCTTGTCAACCGGATTCGTGACCAAGTTTCCGCACAAGAAGATACAAAAATGAATCACTCACTAAAAACAGATGACATTCCACAGGAGGTCGAATGAACCCAAATATAGCAAACCAAATGGAAGAACACCTCGCAAACGCCCATATATTGTTAGTGGATGATAATCCTAAAAATCTGCAAACCCTGGCAGTGATGCTCAGTGAGAAAGGCTACCGCATTGGAATGGCCCAAAGTGGGTCACAAGCTCTGAAAGCGGTCGAACTCTCTCCCCCAGATTTGATATTGCTAGACATCATGATGCCAATCATGGATGGATTTGAGGTTTGCCGCATGTTGAAATCATCTGTTGAAACACAAAAAATTCCAGTCATTTTCTTAACAGCACTTGCCGATGCAGAGGATGTGATTAGAGGTTTAGATAATGGTGCTGTAGACTACATTACCAAACCATTCAACATTTCGGAGGTAGTTGCCAGGGTACGAACTCAACTGCAATTGAAATTCAGTGCAGAAATGCTGGAACAAAAAAGTACCGAACAGAAAGAGTTACTGCGCATTCTTTGTCATGACCTGGCCAATACGGTTGGTGTTGTGAAAACTTATCTGAGCTATGCCAAGCACAAACCGGAAATTTATCTAAAACGAGGAGATACGATGCGGTTGGCAGTAGGAAATGCCTTAGAAACCATAGAGTTGGTACGAAAATTGAGAGCACTCGGTGAGGAAAAAATAAAATTAGCATTAGAACCCGTCCATCTGCAAACTTGCATCCGTGATTCTTTGACAATCCTGCAAGAGCAGTTCTCAACAAAAAATATAACCCCCATTGTTCATGTGAATGATGAAGCGTCTATATTGGCAGACAAAGTATCTTTTGTTAATTCTGTCCTCAATAATATTTTGACCAATGCCATCAAATTCTCTTTTCCCGATTCCCAGATCATTATCGATGCTGAAAAAGATAATGATTCCATCATCATCAAAATTCGTGATTTTGGGATTGGCATGCCCTGCCATTTGCTGGATAAGATTTTTGATATCAGCCAAATTACCAGTCGGCAAGGTACGAATGGGGAAGTGGGCACTGGTTTCGGAATGCCGTTGATGAAAAAATTCATCAATGCCTATGGAGGAACCGTAGAAGTCTCTTCCTGGGAAAAAGTGAATAGTGAGGAAGAGCATGGTACAGAAGTCAAACTCATCCTAAAAGACGCTTCAAACTCTCCGTATTCTGACGTTTTTGAAAAAATAGGTACCAAGTATCCCAGTCATGTTGAAATTCCAACAATTGAATCTCCTGCCAAATAGGCTTCAGGCAGCATGTTCACTCATCTGAGACAGATGGATCGATCATATCTTGGAGTTGTTTTACACATTCATAAGGATTGGCTTGGCAAACCCAGAGACCTACTTGTTCATACCCTCCCATTTCTTGAGTTTTTGGCAACAGTTCAAAATAAATTCCTGTTCCTGGGCCATTATTAATGGTTAAATTGTAGGCAGGTTCTTTCCCCATTTGTGGCATGATCTTAAATATTGCCTGAATGGCCTGTTGGGTAGCGATAGTAAAGGTTTTTCGCTCCTTTGATGTCAATTCATGAAGGTATTGTTTGCTCACATCCTTATTAATGAGCAACATATCAAATGGTCTTCTCATGAAATATGGGACCATTAAGAGAGCAGTGCCATAATCCTGGACCAGCAATTTTTCTGGATTTTCTTTTATCATATAGGCAGAAAAGGTTTTTTTATGACGATAGGCAAAACTCTGATTATTGAACATACGGCTGGACATGATATTGCTCAGTGTGATTTGCTGATGACCATGAGACATGGAAGCCCCAGCAGCCTGACCATAGTTTTTGATAATAGAAACAAACCCGTGCACATCCCCTTCCTCTTTGAATTGTACAGGAGGCATAAAGCCAGCCGACTCATAAAGAAGCTTCTCTTCCAAAGCACTCAAACGCTCCATACAAACATCCACATCATCCACAGGGAGATTGTGTAAATCCTTTTCATGATGCGAGGAACTCCATTGTAAAAAATGGCAACCATAGGAACTCCTTCCAGAATGCAATGGATCATCATAAAGTGGGCGTTCCAGCACCGATTCGGCAAGCTGATCCAATGGATGAAATACCGGATAAAGATTTTTATTAATAAAAGTAAATCCCTCACTTTGTTCGGCCACATCAATAATCCTGGTACTCTTTCCTTGACAGATGGGACAGGCAGCCTCTGTAGTTGCTTTGACGTCAGACTCCATGACGGAGTTCGGGCGCTTCGCTCGCGAAGAATTGTAGACAATCATCGCCCCATTTCGAGGATCGAGTTGACAAATCGCATCTGGAAGATATTCCATGATCTGAGGTTCTTCCATGATATCCCGGATCATTTCTGGTAACGATAAATCGTGTAATGATTGTGACCTAAGAATTTCCTGCAATTTTTTTCTTGTTAATTCTGACATAATTGACTGCTCACAAAGGTTCTTAACTCAACGAGACAACACTCCATTTTTGATCCTTTCTCATTTGTCTTGCAAGGCGAAAAATCAAAGATCAAAAAAGAGCCCTCCTGCCAATTTCAAACCATCATAAAACAGGAAACAGGCCAATAGGCATAATAACATGCCCAAACATCGCATCGTGTAGATATAAAACTTGCCTGTCAAAAAAGAGCGGGATTGACTGACCACAATCGCAAGAACTATTTTCGACCCCACCAGAAATAGATAAAAACTGCTGATAAACACCAGCATCACAGTCATACTCTGATCCATTGCTCTAATTGTTGTAGGAGCACCTACACTCAACCAGAATAAATAAGGGTGAGGGCTCAAGGCATTGACAATGATTCCTTTTCTTAGCGATTGAGATTTGTAGTTATCCGAATTTATGTTGAGTCCTTTGGTCTTTATACTTTCGTATCCCAGGTATAATACAAACCCTCCTCCCAATAACGAAATGCATCCCAATACCACATGAAATTGAGACAATTTGGCCAACAGGAACAGGGTGACAAGAATAATTGGTAAATCCGTAAGCACCGGGGCCAACGCCACTTTGATGCCGGCTTTCAGATTGTGTTG
The DNA here is from genome assembly GCA_028282505.1 of SAR324 cluster bacterium. Lineage (GTDB taxonomy): Bacteria > SAR324 > SAR324 > SAR324 > NAC60-12. Next base: position 6,223 of record JANQHV010000033.1, read on the forward strand.
GAGAGTTTCAGCAATAACAAGGGCCAGAAGAGGACCTGGTGCAAAACCTGCTGAAAGGCCCAATATCGTTCCTGTCGTCAAGAAGCCAATCATTTTTGTTTGTTACGATTAAATACTGACATGTTTCCATACCTCTGGTAGATTAACTCATTAACCACCAAGAACACAAAGAAATAAAAAGTCAAATAATGCTTGATAACTTTGATCCCAAAGAAAAAAAGGCAATTATTATTTTCTTTGCCCTTCTGCTACTGGCAATTGTTTATATTTCTACCCATGAACTGCCTTGGGAACAGAAACAACTATCATACCCTGAGAACCAATCAGAAATCGACGATTTAGAACGACGATCTCCTCCCAAAGAGAGGTCTTATGAACGATTTCTTTAATAAGAATGATACAACCCCATGAAAGCGTCTCTTCACAGTCTTCTGAATAAAGGTTTTTTTTCTATTCATAATATGGTGCTCATTGGCAACATTCTGCTATGGTCCTCATTATTATACGGATTAGGAGCAACAGCAGGACATCTTCTGCATTTAGAGATATTGAACCTTCCTGTTCAATCTACCAAGCCGGTTCTTCTTTCTAAAAAACCACTTCCTCCTGACCCAGGAATGGAAAAAAATAATTTCAGTGAACTGCTTGACCAGAATATATTCAAAGTAGAACGAAAAGAACAACCAAAAGATGAGCCTCCTCCTCAACCAGAAGAAACTGTTGTCGCAAAATCAGAACCAAGCACTCAAGAATCTTCTGAGCCCTTCTTGTCCAAATTAAACATTGAACTCCGGGGAACGGTCGTCGATCCTAATAAAAAATCATCGTATGCGTTTGTTGTCGAGAAAGGAAAAAAGAAAGAAAAGATTGTTGGAATCGGAGATTGTTTTGTGCTACCCGATATCTTGATTAATATCGAATGCCCAGAAGACAGTATAAAGGTCTCTCAAATTGAAGATCGCAAGATTGCTGTCATGTATAAAGGAGCAGAAGAATGGTTGACTATGCAAACCCCGGCAGAAACCGTTTTTAATGTTCCCGAGGAGCCCGTCAAAAAAACGATAAAGCCAAAACCTCAAAAGCCAACGAGACCTAAACAAACGGTCTCTCCTTCCAGAACTACTCAATCAACTGCTGCAACAAAACCTCAATTATCGGCTAAACCCCAGACGCCAAACACTATTGCAGAGCCTGTATCATCAGATCAGGAAACGTTTCATTTACAAAGAGAATGGGTGGATGAACAGTTGAAAAACTTTGCTCAAATTTTACAAGACGCACGAGTTGTCCCTAAAATCAAAGACGGTAAAACTTACTTCCAGTTCAAGTTCATCCGAAAAGAAAGTATGTATCAGGCACTGGGATTGGTAAAAAACGATATCATTGTTTCGATCAACGATACGGTGATTGATAATGTCACGAAAGCAATGGGATTGTTACAAAAATTACAATCGGAACGGGAAATTGCCTTGACGATAGAACGAGAAGGACAAAACAAGGTTTTACGGTATTACATTAACTGATATTTACTGAGCTGACTCGAAAAGGCCTGTCAGATATGCAGCAATGCCAGCAGCACAGTATCCTCGAAACGCAATGCACTTTGCTTTTCCCAGCCTTTTTCCACTGACAGAGTAAGCATATACCCAATACGAACTCCAATCATAGTATCCAACCAATTGATGCTTGCTGTTGTACAATTCTCGGTTCGCAGCCCAACCGGCTAATGTATGTGGGCTGTCACCCTTGGCAAGGAATAATTGAAAAATACCTTGGGCATTGACAATTCCCACTTTACCAAGCAGCTTTGAATTCATATCCAAAACTTCAAAATAATCAATATAGATCAATGCTTTAGCAATGGGTTTCTCGTTATTATCGAGAATCTCTGTTTTCAAGGGCCTGCCGAGTTGC
>JANQHV010000042.1 GCA_028282505.1 SAR324 cluster bacterium
CCCAAGAAAGCATATTTATTGGGGTCTTCCGGATGCTTGAACAACTCCTTGTTTTTAATCACCCCCTCAATAGTGGCCAGGCTTGGGTATTTATCCACCAAATACTGAGGTACCCAAAACCCTTCTTCGCCTCCATCAGACAAAGACTCGCCTGCAATGCGGAGACGTTTTTCTCCCACTCCTTTCTGTAGAGCTTCGACGAATGAATTGCTCCACAATTCTGGTGCAATATCCGGTTCTCCCTTTTCAATCATGGAGGTTCCTGTTGGCATCGTGTCACCAGGAACCAGCTCGGCATCACAGCCATAACCATGTTTCAAAATAAAAACATCAATATTGGCAAGCAATTCTGCAGAACTCCAGTTCATATCAGCAACCGTGACTTTGCCGCAGGCGGCATATGCCTGAGAAATTAAAGCAGTTAAACACATCAAGACAACAACCAATCCATATCTCATAATGGCCTCCATTAGGGTTAATATAATTGTGATCTAAATTAGACCACAATGGCAAAGTTCAATAGGTAAGCAATGAAAGGAACTCCAATGATTAACAAAATATGCACTCCATGCTTCAAGTTTATATTACTAGCTGATCAGATGATGTCAACGTCTTTAATGTAATGGCAAGAGGTAAATTATGGCCTATCTAATGGTCATGCCCCAGAGTTGCATATAATTTTTGATAACTGTTGCTGATAATGCAGACCGGCGAAAAAGCAATAGTAATGTTTTGTTGACATCCTCCGTACTTCGGGTACAATCAGGACTAAAAGAGTACTATTTAGAATAGCACACATTTCCCACTGGCATTTTTGCAAATTGCAGTACCCATTCGCTTGGAAAAAAGGAGAGATTCATGTTCAAATTTAAAAATTTAACTGGTAAAGCAGAGAAAGAAGAGCCCAAATTCAATCCAGACGAGTTCAAAATATCTCATGAAGAATTTTTGGAAAAGCGTAGAACAGCAACTCGTGCTTATGTTTTTGATCTAAGATCGGCAGAAGATTATGAACTGTCCCATTTACCAGGATCCTACTCATTACCTATCGAGCATTTTGAAAATTCCATCTACCAAATGCCTTATGAGGGAGATATTTTACTTTACGGCAGCAGTAATGGCGAAACAACGCAAGCATCAGAACTTCTTTATGAAAATGGTTTTGATTCCTTTGCTTTTATCGAGTCTTATGAAGAGTTGCTCCAGGCATTAGCCAATTCAAGATTTACGATCACCGATGCCGCTTTAGAGCAGATCAAAAAACGTTTACAGGATTCTTCCCTAAAAGGATTCCGCATTACCGCCGGTGCGGTTTCTGCTAAAATAGCTACATTCAGTGTTGATTTTGTCCAAGAAAGCGAAGACACTGCACAAGATACCATCATTAATGTAGGAGAGGTTGATGTTTACCTGAATCAGGAAAGCCTATTGTACTTAGAAGATACAGTGGTGGACTATGATGCCGATGCAGAGCAGGGGCTGACGATTAAAAATCCGGAGCGGGAAGTAGCTCCACTCAGTGGTTCAGTTCGAGAAGCAATGGAACAGTTGCTCGAAGAACAAATCAATCCAATGGTCGCTTCTCATGGGGGATTCATTCAGTTGATTGACATTGAGGATGATCGGGTCTATCTGGAATTTGGTGGTGGTTGTAAAGGATGTGGTATGGTCAATGTGACACTGAAGCAAGGAGTAGAAGTACTGGTGAAAGAGCACATTCCAGGTATTCAAGAAATTCTGGATGTAACTGATCATGCCAATGGAACTAACCCTTATTATCAACCAGGAAAGTAGCACTTGTGTTGCGAATTGTACTAATTTCTACCTATGAACTGGGGCATCAACCACTAGGACTTGCTTCACCGGCTGCCTGGTTAAGGCAACATGGTTTTCATGTAGATTGTGTGGATCTTTCCGTTCATTCCCTGCCTCCTGAAATAATTAGACAGGCTCATCTCATTGCTTTTCATATCCCCATGCATACGGCAACTCGACTGGCTGTGGAGTATGTTTCTCATGTTCAAAACCTCAATGCTACCGCTCATCTTTGTTTTTATGGACTCTATGCCTCTCTGAATGAAACTTACCTTCGTCAATTAGGTGCCCAAACTATCCTGGGAGGGGAATATGAAGCGGGATTACTCAATCTTTGTCGCCGTCTGCACAATAATCAGGGAAGGGAGATTCCTGCCCAGCAAACCGAACCTCTGATTTCTCTGGCACGTCAAGATTTCTTCATTCCAGATCGTCAAGATTTGCCAGCATTGTCGAATTATGCTCATCTTCATTGGGACCATCATCCTCCTAAAAAAACAGGGTATGTCGAAACCACCAGGGGTTGCAAACACTCATGTCGTCATTGTCCTATCGTTCCCGTTTATGAAGGTAAATTTCGAATAATCCAAAAGGAGGTTGTCTTAGCAGACATTCGTCAACAGGTGATGGCTGGCGCAGAGCACATTACATTTGGTGATCCAGATTTCTTCAATGGGGTGGGTCATACCATTCCTATCCTCCAGGCACTTCACCAGGAATTTCCTGAAGTCACTTATGATGTTATCATTAAGATTGAACATCTGTTGAAGCAGTCTCATCTCCTCCCAATTCTGAAAAAAACAGGGTGCGTGATCATTACCAGTGCTGTGGAGGCAGTGGATAATCATGTTCTTTCTCTCTTGAATAAAAAACACACTGTTGAAGATTTCATCCAGGTCGTGCAATTATGTCAAAAAAACGAATTGATTTTAAATCCCACCTTCATTCCGTTCACCCCATGGACAACCTTAACTGATTATCAAAAATTCCTTTCATCTTTGTTTGAACTGGAGTTAGTGGATCAAACAGCCCCCATTCAACTGGCAATCCGGTTGTTGGTCACAGAAGGGTCTAAGTTATTGGAAATTCGGGACATACAAGAACTGCTGGGCCGTTTTAATCAGAAGAATTTGTGCTATGAATGGCATCACCCTGATCCTGAGATGGATGAGCTGCATGCGGAAGTGTTGAGATTGGTTTCGACAGGAGTAAAAAATAACCAGACTCGACAGGAAATATTTGAAACTCTTTGGAATTGTGTCAGTACAAAAACTCACGCCTATGCTTCCTTGCCGGAACTCCCCTTTGTTCCAGACCGCACGGCGATTCCTTATCTCAACGAACCCTGGTACTGTTGAGCAGAGCCCACGGACGAGCAGTTTGCTCGTATCAACTACAGTGTTCTGTGAATTACCCACAACAATACCAAGCTGTTGGAAAATAATTTGGAATGGGATTATATTGTTATTGGTTCATGATAGGACCTATCTGCTGACTCCTTTAAGTTCAAGGACACACTCTTTGATTGCATCTATATCGAGTGGTTTGGAAAAAAATCTGTCAGCACCGGCTTGATGTGCTTCCTCCTCCCGTTCGTTATATGCTGAAATGACAAAGACAAAGGGCGGGGGCTCTGGCCACTGTTCTTTGATTTTGCCAACAAGCTCCAGGCCACTCATCCCAGGCATGTTGATGTCGGACAAGATGAGCACGACATCAGTTCCCTCCTCGCTCTGGAGAAAATTCATCGCTTGCTGACCATTTTCGGCACAATCGATCCTGACCTCTCCCCTCCTGATTTCCCGGCGAAATATCTGCTGGATCAGACCAAGTGCTGCTGGTTCGTCATCGACGGCCAGCATATGGAGGGGTTTGATTTCTTCACTCATAGTTCCTTTCTTGCCTGGCCTTGTGGCAGGCGGATGAAAAAAGTGGTTCCCACACCTTCTGTGCTTTGGACATCCAGGTTTCCCCCGTGCTCCTCGACGATGATGCTGTGAGATAAAGAAAGCCCAAGTCCCGTGCCCTTGCCTGGTCCCTTGGTGGTGAAAAATGCGTCGAAAACCTGCTTCTGGGTCGACTTGGACATACCGGGACCATTGTCCTCGATTTCGATGGTCAAGTAACCTTTTTCAAAAGCAATGCGCACGGTCAGAATAGGTTGAAAAGTGGAGTCTTGATCCAACTTTTCTTTCAATGCGTCGAAGGCATTGTTGAGCATATTGAGAAACACTTGCCCGAGTCGTAAAGCCGAACCCCAGATCAAAGGTACTTTTTCATCAATTTCAAAAATCTGCTCGACGTTAATCTTCTGGTGGTTGGCCCGAAAAGCGTGGTAAGCAATTTTCGTGTATTCACGGAGGAGCCCATGAATCTCGACTTCAGCCCAGTTGCTGTCATTGGCACGGGAATGGTTGAGCATTGTATCGACGATACTCACTGCCCGCTCACCATGTTCAGTGATTTGCGGACAAGCGTCAGAAATATCGCCAACCAGAGCTTCAATTTCCTCCTGGTCGGGTAGATCCTGTTTGAGTTCGGTGAGCAGGTCTATTGCGTTTCGATTCAGCATTTTCGAGAAATTGATGACAAATCCGAGAGGATTTTTCATCTCATGCGCAATCCCGGCAACTAGGGTTCCGAGTGAAGCAAGGCGTTCTTGCTGAACCATTGTTTGATGAGCTTGCTCAAGATCCCTTGTCCGCTCAAAGACCCTCTGTTCCAGAGTAGCATTGGTGTCCTGAAGTTGGGCATTGAGTTGGACAACCTTCTCTTCATAGCGTTGCTGCTGTAACCAGGAATCCCGAATTGTCTGTCCCATGACATTAAATGATCCTGCTAGAACTGAAAGTTCATCGTTACGAGGTTGGAGACGAGCGAGGCGAACTTCGCTGAATTCATGGTAGAGTGAAAAATTTTGGAATACCTCAGCCAAGTGGCGAAGGTGGCGCACGACACTGCGTTCGAAAAGCAATATCATGAAACCAACGACCAGCAAAGTTTTCAGAAAATTTGCTCCGAGAAACAGAAATCCTTGTTGCCAGAGCTTGTCATACACCTGGTCAAGCTCTGCGGTGATGTGCAGGTCACCAATATGACGTATTTGTTCTTGCCAATCTTCTCGGTGCATCGGGAAGCTGTGTAACAAAGGGTGCTTCGCAGGCGACCCCTTGGACAAGGTGTTACCACCCTGCTCTTCGGTCGTTATCAACTCAACCTGAGCGACATAGGGCAGTGCTGCAAGACTGTTGAGTGCGATGTCCAACACTTTGTCATCACCAATCCAGACCGCAATGGACACCGTCGGAAGCACTGACGTCTGGATGTGTTGTAAACCCCGGTCGATTATCCCCAGCTCTTCTTGCCAAGATGTCCAGAGTTGAAAAGCTGTGATTACGAGTGTGATTGCTGAACTAAACAATACAATCCTTGTAATCAGTATACGGCTGATCGACATTTCAACTCTCATGCATTCCTCTTGGTAATTTCTAATTCTCCTCGCTCTTGATCTCTCTCAAGACTTTCGCAAGCCGCTCAGTCAAAATCGGAGCATGTTTTTGATGAAGATACAGAAAAGCTTCAGAAACCCCGAAAGGTGGCTCTAGTATGCGAATACCGGACAACCCTTTGGCTCTCAGGATTTGTTGACCACCGTCTAACACAGAAACCACAATTCCAGCTTTACCTGTCAATAAAAGCTCGAATAACTCAGTTGGATCGGGAACAGCGAAATGAGTTTCACATTGTCCCAATCCCTGCTGGAGCATCTCCCAACCTCGCGGGAAGGCAGGGTGTAGGTCACAGGCACGTGACCAGTCAACCTTGACGATCTTTGTGTCTGCACGAGCAAAGGCGACAAGTCTCCGTTCACCAATATTTTCCGGTATGCGACGGAGATTTAAGGCTTTGTTCTCGATTGCAGGAAGACGCGGATAGGTTCCGTCCACTTCTCCCGCATTTGCTCGCCGCAATGCTTGCACAGCAATCTCAAAGTAAATGAACTCACAGGTGATTTTTGCTCGTTCACACATTTTGCGAACAAGCTTATCATGAGTCCCCGAACCATCACGATGTGAGAGACCTGGTGTGCTGACATGACTGAAAGTGAGCGTGATTCCTTTATCGGATTGCTCAGCATTTGCTACAATAACTATTCCTGTCATAGAGATGGTTAAGAGGAAAAAAATTCCGAAAAGTTTCCAAAATTTCATAACGTTCCAATAATAACATAAAAAATTAAAAATAATATATTACTATGGCGTTAAATTATTGAAATTTAAGCATTCAATTTTTAACTCTTATAAAAGATAAACCATTGAAAATTAAAAATATTTAATAATCGATGCTATTTTTTATTCAAAAATTTAAATCTTAAATTTCAATAATTTAAGAATATTTAACGGAATAGTAATAGAGGAATTAACCACAATAAATAGGACAATATCATCTAAAAAAAAGCATGTAAAGGGAAATTTGGGAGGTTTCTTTGATTTTATAACAGTTAAGTTTTTACGGACTGCTTAAAGGAATTTTTCGAAAAAGATAGCTTTGCACAGATTTATTGAATCAAAAAACTGAACCTATTTTTTTGGAAGCCAAACGATTGATAAAAAGCATAAAATCATTTACATCGAAATCTCGACAGTGAGGCATGCAAATGCATCCCGGAGCGTTTGTTCCACGAATTCTGGAGAGCTTCCGCGGGCAAAAATAAATCCAAGATACTGGTCTCCATTGGGTAGTGGTTCCACAAGTTGTCCATTTGTTATAGAAATCACAACATTTTCAATACCTGGCATTTGTCGGGCTTGTTCGACGCCTGTTATGTTCTTCAGGGCTCCTGGCTGTGGCACTGGCATCATCATGACTCCGGCTGCTTCCTGAGGAGGATTTAGGCAAGAAATGTCCTCATCCAACGCATGATGCAAGATCAACTTTTCGAGAGATACCTGTCCTCCAAATTCAAAGATACGTGAACAAAGTCCTCCAATCGAACGAACTGCAATTTCAACAGGCCATACTCCCCTGTCGTTGCAACGCAGTTCTGCATGGATCGGCCCCTCTCGCAAACCAATGGTTTCTACGGTTTGTTGAGTCGCTTGCAGAATATCCTGTTGCAGTTTCGCAGATAACCGAGAAGGAGTGACGTAAATCGTTTCAGCAAAGAGTGGACCTTCCAAAGGATCAGGTTTATCAAAAAGTGCCAGTAATTGTAACTGTCCTTCGACCAACAATCCTTCCAGTGCTACTTCAATTCCAGGGATATAATCTTCGACTAAAATTTTTTGGGCAAATTCACCACCTTTCTGAATAATTTCCTGTTGGGACAACAGCATTTGAATCTGAGAAAAAGCATCTATGAATTCCTCTGGAGTGTTGGCACGAATCACACCACGACTGCCTGAAAGAAAGGTGGGCTTGAGGACACAGGGGAATTGAACTTGCTCTGTTAACGAGAGGGCGTTTTCTGTAATAGGCAATAGCTGAATACCGGGAGAAAGCACCGATGTATTCTTTAACTTTTGGCGCATCAAGTATTTATTTCGGGTTGCCAGCACTGCTTCAATGGGATTGTGTTTTAACATCAATGCCTGGTTTGCCATTGTCGCAAGAATCACAGAATCATCATCAACACCAATGACTGCCTGGAAAGGACGTTTTTTTGCAAATTGTACAATCTGTTGTATAGCATGTGCTTGGTTTTGGAAGTTCAGTGTCAGGGTGTTTTGTGATACCAGAGGAGAAATGGCCTGATATTGATCAGAGCCTACAATGACTTCCAGTTGTAATTCTTTTGCTGCTTTCATGAAAGCAGCTGCTCGGTACGTGGTGGTTGGGATTAGGAGTAAAACTCGATTCATCAATGACCTTTTCGAAATTTGCGAATGTTAAAAGCCCATGCTAACATGAAAACTTGTTGATGACAAAATGGATTCAATTCACAAAATAAATGGAGAAAATGAGGCATCATGACTGAAAAAATAATCAAGACCGAGGAAGAG
>JANQHV010000090.1 GCA_028282505.1 SAR324 cluster bacterium
GGACATTTAGTGAGGAATTTAAACGTGATGCGGTCTCATTAATCGACCGAGAAGGCTAGACGCTGAAGGAGGCTTCGGAGAGGTGGGGCTACACGCAAGTGTTTTGGGCAAATGGAGACGTCATTTCGAGAGCAAAGGTTTTTCTGTGTCAGTTCAACGGCAGGAAGTAGACTCCGATCCTCATGAGGAAATAAGCCGTTTACGGGCCGAAAATCGTTGTCTTCAGATGGAGCGAGATATTTTATTGGACAATTTTTCGTGACGGAAATAATTTTTAAACACCCTCATTTTTGAAATGTAACCTGCTCAATGTGAGCTAGAGTCATATTTTTCTCCTTTAATATAAGGGGGCAATTACTGAATGTTTGAATTCTTTCTCTTTTTTGATCTTTACCGCAATCTTAAAAATAGACGAACTCTTTTTTGCTGCGAACGTTGAGATAACCGGGCCGCTCAAAGCCTAAATTGAAAGATAATTTTTGTGTTTCCGATTCGCTTAAATCGAAGCAAAACGCGTTGTGTTAAGGCTCCGGTTAATTTTCTTGTTCAACCTTTGTTAGAGCGTCTTCATTTGAAATCGATATGTTCTTGAGAATAATCGATGGTGATAGTGAAACGACTCAAAATATCATTACCAATAAATCCGTTGATGCCTAGTTCCTCCTGGAGATCTCCAAATTCTATTTCGATATTTTTTAGTTCTACCTGGCCTACTTTCAATTTATCAACCGGTTGAGACACAACTTCTTGAGTCCCTCCTCCTATTCCCAAAAGTCTTTTGACCAAGGCTGGTTTACGATAGTTGAATTCTACAAAGTCAATGTCTACAGCAGTAGTTCCAGAACCAGTATCTATAATACAATTGTTAATCGTGCAGGATTTACCTTCGTAAACTAGCTCTATCGAAACCCATATTAATCCGTCTCTGAATTTAAATTTCATTTGAGGATGCCTTTAAATGGAACATTCTCAACAATAAATTCTTGTGAGGTGGATGGAAGGGCATATAAAACATTGAGTCCTCGTTGTTTATATTCTCGATATTTCTTTCTAATTTCTTTCCCATCATCGCTGACTTCTAATACTTCTCCTTCGAGTATTTTCGACTTTGTATGAGAAATCGACTCTTCGACAAGATTACCAATCAAAATGAATTTGTCGGGGTATTGTTGGCGGATTGTTGACCATTTCATATGATTTACTCCATTTCGAAATTAGCATGTAGATTTTTAGGAAGAATAACAAATAGATAATGAAAATGAAAGTGAGCGATTGAGAGAGGTTTTTTTGTGCTTAACGAGGTTGTAGAAAAAGTGGATTTTGCAACTTTCCCCTGCATCCCCGCTTCCACTAGTTTTAATTCGTTTTAACGATTTTGTCCAATATAGACTAAAATTGATAGAGCGATTCAGAGCAAAAGATCAAATTTAGACAGCTTTTTGCACCTTTTATCGCAATTCAGGCAAAACTAGTCCCATATTTTTGTATTTTTCCAATATTATGCACCAAAGCGAATAGATTCCACTGAGCATTGACTTTTTCTTTTCCTCTGAGCGAAAATCGTTTAAGTCCTATATACCAATACTTCTAACAGTTTTTCGTATTGATCATCCCGTAACTTCTGATCTCATGGAAATGGGGATGATTTTTTATCAAGATAGGGTCGAAATCTAAGTATGAAATAAATCGATCCAGCAAATGTTCGTTGAAATACCTGGCTTTCCATGAAGCAATCGAACAGACGTTTGCTTGATTTGCTGAAATCTGACGATCTTGGTGTCTGAGAACATTGAGAGCACTTAAATTTGATATTCCTTTTGAAATGGGGTGAGTTGAGGATAGCGGTATAAAGCCAAACTCCTTTATCTAACTCACGGACCAATTTCCATCGAGAAAGGTCATCGAAATTATCTTTTCCATCGTATTTCTTTTTGGCTCCTGGTCCTGATTTTTGAGGGCCAGTATAGAGATATCGAAGATTGGCATCGCGTCGTAATTTACTGACCATGTCAAATCCTAAAGCTTCGAGACCATTGATGAAACGAGTTTTGGCATAATAGCCATCAAAAGCAATCTCTTCAACACCCAGTGATTGCAAGTGAGATTGATTGAGAGCCACTTGTCTTAAGTAGAAATCGAGACGACTTTCATCGCCTTTACCAATTTCGAGAGAAGTGGATGTTTGCTGAACCGATAAAGGATAAGCCATATTGTAATCAACATCGACTACTGAAAGAAGAGATATTTCCTGTCCTCTCAATGTTCGAGAGGCTTGCCCACTAAAGAAGTAATCGATACCATAGCTTTCCTGGCCGCTTTTTGGCACATAAGAACAATCGGCAGTCCCAATTTTTTTATTCATGGTTGGAATCGTTTCATCAATAACCATGCGATTAAACATTGTGAAATCAAAGGATTTACGAAAATTTCTTAAGTACGTTTGCTCGTTTAAATCACTGTATCGACTGAGGTTACGGAAATTCATCCGACCTCTGAGGGCAAAAACAGTCGAAAACAAAATCAATAAAAATTTCAGTTGAGGCTTAGAAACATTGGGCATTTGCAATAGAATTCGTTCAACTAGTGCCATAGAGTACTCCGCTTGATGTGAAAATTTGTCGGCAAACAAAATTCTCACAACTGCGAGTACTCTTGTCCAATCTTTTTTCTTAACTCACCTTAAAACTGTCAGAACCATTGTAAATAAATCATATCAAAGAATTTCAGAATATAGTTCTATGATACAGGTAAATAGGAGTTCGGTAAATATCGTTGAGCTGTATTACTTTTTCAGGTTGGCTAAAAGGCAAAGCAAAAGTATTACTCACTATGAATTTTACTCTGCCAGGTTCCTCATCGAGTTTGTTTTTGAGAGAGTGCATGCTGTTGGGAAACAGATAGCATAGCAGCACTGCCGCCTCCGATAAGTCAGCCTTGAGGAAATTTTTACGATGTAGGGAAATATTGTTTAATTGGAAAATGGATTTGAGAATACATGATACAATCCAGGGGACCCATGACAATTCATAACCAATGATTTGGCGTTGAGGATACTTTTTAGCAAATGCAATCACAAGAGTTCCCCATCCGGAACCTAAATCTATTATCGGCCCCTCAGTCCTTGATACTTCAGTGATGCTTAACATGGTTTGATATGCTTTTCTCGAACTGGGCATGGGGGAAATTCCAATTTTCAACGTACTCCAAACAATAGATATTATGGCAATAACAAGGCCAGTTATGAGAATTATTTCAAGGATTGACATAAGGAGTCCATAGGCTCAATGAAACCATGCACCGTATGAAAGACTACAACGTCTCGTATAAAAAGAACGATTGAATCATTTATGACAACTCAATTATTTGATCAGTGATACTAAAGACTTTTCCTCTAAAAGTATATTGAAATTCGGAACCAAATTTAGGTGTGTTTGCCTTACCAGGAAGGCTGATTGTTAAAATTTAAACCTTACAAAAAGACGTCCATGATTTTTGGAATCTTTATCAATTCGATGGTAGAGAGTTTTGACTTCCTTTTTTTCTAAAAATCGGATGACTCTTTTTTTCAATTGTCCGGTTCCCTTGCCGGGAATGATTTCAACCAAAGGAATTTTCTTAGTGACAGCTTCCTTAATAATTCCATGAAGTGCTTCTTCGATTTTTTGGTTTTTATTGAAAATGTCGTGTAAATTCAATTTTAATTTTGCCATTATTTTTCAACTTTATTGATGCCGTGGGGTACCATCCCTCTACTTGATCAAGATACGAGGTTGGGGATAAGAGACCTTAAAATCAACCAGCCTCTGTTTTGTACTCTGCTCAAAATCTTTTTCCGTAGAATTCTAACACTGAGTTAAGCTGTGTTCGACAGAACAAAGAAGGGCAAACAATGTACCTCAAACATCAGCTTGAACTCATTGTTGAACGAAGCCGAAAATGCACCTATGGGTTTTGGTCCGGGTTTCGCTCTTCATTTTGTCGATTTTGGATCATTCGATCACTCCAATCCTGCTCACATCTAACGATTTTTCTAAGAAAATTCAAATAAAATCTCCTCTTTTTTACAGAAAATGACCTCTTTTGCCGCTGAGAAAGCGCAAAGAACCTGTCAAAATAAAAATCCCCCATTTTTGATTCATTTTCCAGGTTGAAGTGGTTCATCTCTCAACTCAGGAAGTATCGAAGTAGTCATTAAGACTGATAGAGGCGCTACCGGCAAAACTCATATGCCTTTCTGACAAACAAGACAGACAATGGCCGTTTTGACGACCATGAAATCAAGCAAATCGAGCAGAATACGCTCTGAGAGGGACAGAGTTTCCTGAAAAGCCAAGGCGAGTTTTTGGGCTAAGGCGATGTGTTCTTGGCGTTGGGCTCCTGCCCAAAATCTATAATAGCGGAGCAACCCAGCTTGTTCCACCCTCGCTCAGTCCCCCGGCTGGCACGATGTAATGGATATGGGGCCGGCGTGGAACGATGAAACCAGAGCTTTTGTCCCCAAGTGTGCAAAATACCCAAAAACCCCAATTGGGCTCCCAAGTAGCGTTGGTCTTGCCCAAATTTCAGTAACGTGGCTGAGGAGGTCTTGAAAAGAGCATCATACAAAAGAGGCTGGTTCTGGAAAATCAAGGCTCTCAATTGATCGGGCACGGTGCAGACCACATGGTAATAAGCTGTCGGTAGAAGTTCTGACATCCGATGGTCTAGCCAAGATTCTTTGGCCTGGAATTGACAACGGGGGCAGTGCCGGTCACGGCAGGAGTTGTATAAGTACTCATAGTAATTACAATGATCACAACTCTGCTTATGGGTGCCCAGAAAACCCGTGCGACACAAGGAAAGTGCTGAAAGTACTCGGCTTTGTTTGGAAGAAAGGTGGTGACTTTGACGAAACGATTGCCCAAACTGACTGAAAATTTGACCTATCTCTGCCTCGCTTGACTCGCTATGACGA
>JANQHV010000148.1 GCA_028282505.1 SAR324 cluster bacterium
ATTTTTTGGTGATCCAGAAACACTTGGAGAGCAAGAGGATGCCTATAAGTGTGTCAAAATGGCTATAGAAATGCAGGAATTTGTAGATCAAATAGATACACAAATTCGTATTGGGGTTGCAACCGGCGATTGTACGGTTGGGAATTTTGGCTCTGAAGATAGAATGGACTATACGATCATTGGTCCGGTTGTGAATCAAGCTGCACGATTAGAGGCTAATTCTCGCCCAGGAAAGATTTTGATTTCGGAAATGACCTATCAATTAGTTAAAGATAAAATTGTATGTAATTTTAATGGTAATATTAATGTAAAAGGTTTTTCTCAGGCTATTCCCACGTATTGGGTCACAAGATGAATTTCAGAAAACATACGGCTTCGGGTAAAAAACAATCCAACAAATCAATTCACCTGACTTCTTCCCTGCGGTCAGAATCAGGTGATTTCTAACGTTAGCGGAATAGAATAATGAAAATAAATGGGGCAACAGAATCCGACATTGAAGCGATCATATCCGTTGATCATGTGGCTGCACACGATGAGAACCGTAGACGGTATATTTGCGAGTGGGTATCTGGAGACAGTACTATTTTAGCCATAGTTGATGATGCTGTGGTTGGGTATGCCGTACTCGAGTATACCTTTTTCTGGCAGGGATTCATCTCCATGTTGATAGTTACAGAAGCGAGCCGACGCAAAGGAGTGGGCACTGCTCTAGTCTCGCATCTAGAAGAAATATGTAAGACAGGCAAGTTGTTCACGTCAACTAATAAATCAAATGAACCAATGCAAGCACTCATGCAAAGCATGTCATATGAACCGAGTGGTATTGTGTATAATTTGGATGACGGGGATCCCGAACTATTCTACTTCAAAAAGCTCGATGGGAACCGCTAACCAGGCGCTTCAGCCGACGGCTACTCGCCGCGGCTGAGCTTGTCGTGTTATGTTTCCCAAAAACCAAATTCTTCAACACGTATTCGGAGGATTGTTTTGAGACCAAATTTCGTTATTCTTTTGATTACTATAGCACTAAGTGATATAGTCACTTTATGAAAAAACTAATGACGAAACATTTTTCAAAATGGGCTTCAAAACAAGATTTATCACTTGAAGACCTATCAAATGCCCTTGATGAAGTTGCAAATGGCAGCTTTGAGGCAGATTTGGGCGGTTCCATTTTCAAGAAGCGTGTTTGATTTCAAGGGCAAGGAAAAAGTGGTAGTGGGAGAACCATTATCTGTTATAAGCGAGGAGATCACGCATTTTTCATTCATGGGTTCGCAAAAAACGAAAAATCGAATTTGACTCTAAAAGAACTGAAAGCTTTCAAAGAATTGGCAAAAATTTTGTTGGGGTTATCATCAGAAGCATTGAAAAAGGCCATTAATAATGGGGATTTTATTGAGGTAGAATCATGAGAAGTTCTATAGCAAAATCAATTACGAGCACTGTAAAAGATCTAAACAAGAGTGGATTAGTTGACGAAATTACTATGAAAAACATTCAAAATTTATGTTTACCTGAAGTCAAAGAATATAGTCCAGAACACATTATTTCATTAAGAAAAAAGCTCAAACTAAGCCAAGCTGCCCTTGCCAGTGTTTTTAATATTAGCCCATCAACGGTCCAAAAATGGGAACGTGGTCATAAAAAGCCTACAGGTGCTTCTAGAAAGTTGCTCGATATAATTGAAAGAAAAGGGATTGAAGCATTGATCTAAAACAATCATGCATAATAAGTCAATAAACTTGATAAGCGACCCACTTTTTTCATTGCTTTTCTTGAGTATTGTGGCATCTCTGAGCATAGTCTAAAAATCGTGCTGGCCAGCTTGCAGGTTATCTCACCGTTGAACGAAGCCTTCAGCAGGAGTCTCAAAGACAAAGGTAGTCAATAGAGTCATCAATTCCAGGGAAGGATAAAGCTCCAGGTAGGAAATTTTTATTAATCCTGTGATCATTATCCAACCCAATGGAATCATCTCCTTCTTGTGCCACTCATGCGACTGCCCATCGTCATAGCGAGCCAAGTGTGGCAGAGATCGGCCAAATTTTCAGTCAATTTGGTCAATCATTTCGTCAAAATCATCGGATTTCCTGAAAACAAAGCCGAGTGCTTTCGGCGTTACCCTTGTACCGCACGGTTTTTTTGGGGATTCATAAGCAGAGTTGTAATTAGTGTGATCATAGTGAATATCTCCACAACTCGTGGCTAGGCACCCCCGCCGGACCATCATTGTCCGAGATGTCAATTCAAAGCCAAGGAATCCTGGTTAGACCACCGGATGGCCGAACTTTTACCCACGGCTTATTATCATGTAGTTTTCACGGTTCCTAATCAACTGAGGGGCTTGATTTTCCAGAATCAGCATTTTTTGTATGACGCTCTTTTCAAGACCTCCTCACCCAATAGCGTATGGGTCGGAGACATCACCTATTTGTGGACAGCAGAACATACCTTTGGTCGTCTTTCTATTGAAGCGGATTTGAATCTGTACAAGATAAAAGAGATTATGGGGCATGAGAATATTAAGACAACGGAGCGGTATATTTCGGTTTCTACGGGGTCTATAAAACGCAGTTTCAGTCAAGTTGTAATCCTTTGACAACCCTTGAAATCATCTTATATTGTGTAGGTTGCCATAAGGTCATTGAGTACTGTTCAGCAGATCGATACGAAAAAAGAGAAAATGGCTAAAAAAAGCCAAAAACAAGGATTATTTTTAAAAGATTTGGTTTGGGACCGTGAGGTCGCAGGTTCGAGTCCTGTCTCCTCGACCAGAATGAGGCTTAAAAAGCCAAGAAAGAAGAATCAAATCATGCCAAAAATAGCAGTCAGTGACCGCATAGCAAAGCCCTAAGGTCACTGGCTATGCTGAATATTACACATTTACACGCTCGGTTTTGTGATTATTGCTCTACGTTTAAGGGTAATACTCCACGCACCATTGATTGGTATCAAAGAACCCTCAAAAGCTTTTTGGGCTATGGGGAGGATATTCAAGTGGAAGAAATTACAAAACATTTAGTGGAAGACTGGATTTTTAACGGAAAGACTCAAAAAAATTGGTCTGCAAAATCAATACGAAATCATTTACAAGCATTGAGCCTGTTCCTCGATTGGTGTGTCTCGGAAGAATATATCAATGAAAATCCGGTAAAAAAAATTCCTCGCCCCAAGCTTTCCAAACGCATTCCAAAACATTTGAGCAAAGACAAAGCTCAATAAAATGAACGACGTTAATTTAGATAATCGGGTACTAACAATTAGGGAAGGAAAAGGAGAAAAAGACCGAATTATTCCATTAAACCTTATCTTGATAGAAATATTGAGAGAATATTTAAAGGATCGTAGACGGATGAAAAGAGAGTGTCCCTACTTTTTTACCGCCATGCGTGAAGATAAGAAAATGGGAGACAAGGTAATACCACGATTAGTAATCAAGCTCCGTGAGAAAAGCAAAATCTATTTCTACCCCCACATGCTCCGCCACACCTTTGCGGTCTTAATGCTGGAAGGGGGCTGCGATTTATTCAGCTTGTCTAAAATGATGGGGCATTCTGACATCAAAACCACCACCATTTACCTTTCTACTACAACTGCCCATTTGCAGGAACAAATTAAAAAACATCCGTTGGATTTTGTATAGGTTAAGATATTTAAATGCTATTTGATTAAATTAAAAAATTGGCAGTAGGAAAGAAAAATTTTTTTAAATAGATTACTTAAGCTATTAAAACAGATCAAAGATTTTCTCTGAATTGTTATAAATTACTCTGATTTTCTATTTTTCTTGTGACACATTTTGTGACACAAATGATCTATTAAAGTAAGACAAAATGGCGGAGATGCGTAGGAATCGAACCTACCCATGACAGTGTTAGTGCCAAACACGCGGGTTTGAAGCCCGGGGGGGCCACCAGTGCCCCATCCATCTCCGCTTTCTTCAATCTCTGTCATTCATGTGATTTGAAGGGGGAAATTGGTATCGCTCTCAGAAATGATTTCCACACAAATTTCAGGGGCAATTGAAGCTTCAAATGCATCTTTGACCTGAATCCAGCGATCTGTGGAAAACCAGGCCACATCTGTGACTTTAGTACTATCGAATGTCTGAATGGCCGCTTCTATCAAAATTTTCCCATAACCGAGGTGTTTTTCCAGTAGCATTCCAAGTTTATGCTGGAATTGTCCATGATAGAGTTTTGCCGGACTCATGATGACTTGTCCTTTTGCATTGAACTCAATTTTATAAGGCAAGTTTTGTAAGTCGGGATGGGTGCATAAGGCTTCCCAATTCATCTTCTACCTCTGTTGTACTTGTATTTCGTCACCATTGCCTGTGACTTTTCGTTGAATTGTTTACTTTGAAAATACCATGTCTATCCATTATGTCCAGATTTCTCGTAACTTCTTGACAAAGATTGGTTAGCTAATTATGTTAGCTAACATCATCAATTGTTGAAAATTCATTTATGTTAGAAAACTCAACGATGCATCAGGTAAATTAGTGCTTGTCGCGAACTGGATAGAAGCGATTGAAAGAGAAATGGTGAGAAATATACCATTCAATGGTTATCTATTGAAGTTTCTCACTGTCCACAATTAAACGAACTCCCCTTTCATCATTGCGATCCTTTTGATCGGATGTTAATTGCCCAAGCCTTATCAGAAGAGATGTGCTTATTAAGTCAAGATTCTGTATTTTCGAACTATGAAATAAGCAACCTTTGGTAAGTATAATAGCTCTTTCCTTATTATCAATCCTTGATTTAAAAATAATGATGATTTCCGATACCCACCCGATGTTTCGTTTGTTTCAGTACTTGCGTTCCTACCACACTCGACTGGGCTGGGCCAGTTTTGCCAGTATTTTAAATAAGGTTTTGGATTTGATGCCTCCGATTTTAATAGGTTGGGTGATTGATTCGGTGCGCAGAGAACCTCCAGCCTGGATTGAAGCCCTGATAGGAATTTCAAATCCCTGGCATATGGCTATTTTTTTAGCATGTCTGGGAGTGGCTATTTTTGGATTAGAAAGTCTGTTTCAATGGATGTATCAGTGTCGTTTCATGACTTTGGCCCAATCCATTCAGCACCAATTGCGCATGGATGCGTACAATCATATCCAGGAGCGGGAAATTGAGTTTTTTGAGGACCATCGCATGGGGGAGACGATGGCCATGCTCAATGATGATGTGAATCAGTTGGAGCGTTTTCTCAATACTGGATTTAATGAGATTTTGCAGTTGGGAGTGCTGTTTGTTTTTGCAGGCACGGTGATGTTAACGACTTCCTGGCAGTTGGCTCTGGTTGGCATTTTACCCATTCCTGTTGTTTTGTGGGGAAGCTTATTTTACCAAAACCATATTTCCAAACGCTATCGACGAATCCGAGAAGCCGTTGGCATGTTGAGCAGTCGTCTGGAGAACAACATTGCGGGCATCCTGGTTATCAAAAGTTTTACGGCAGAAAAATTTGAATCACAGCGGGTTGCGGATGCTTCTTCAGAGTACCAGGAAGCCAATTATCATGCGATTCAAGTGAGCGCGTTGTATGTGCCACTGATCCGAATGGCCATTGCGGTGGGATTTGGAGGAGTGTTGCTGATAGGCAGTTACTGGGTTTTAGAAGAAACAGGCATTTTGACAGTGGGAGAATTGGTTTTGTTTTCGATGATGGTTCAGCGCATGCTTTGGCCACTGACCCGTTTGGGCATCACCCTGGATGAGTTTGAGCGTGCTCGGGCAAGTGCGCAGCGCACCTTTGGGTTATTGGATACACCCAGTAAAATACAGGACCCTGCTCATCCGACCCTGTTGCCATTGGTGCAGGGCCATATCGATTTTGAGCAGGTGGAATTTCGTTACCACCTGGGAAATTCGGTATTGCAGGAAATGACGTTTTCTGTAAAGCCAGGAGAAACCATTGGGATTGCTGGTGCAACTGGTGCAGGAAAATCCACATTGATTAAGTTATTGTTGCGTTTATATGATCCAACAGAGGGAAAGGTTAAGATCGATGGTGTTGATCTGAAAGAACTGAAGCTCCGAGATCTCCGTAAAGCGATTGCTTTGGTCAGTCAAGATGTTTATCTGTTTCATGGTTCGATTGCCGATAATATTGCCTATGGTTCTGAAATTACGGATCGTCAACAAATGATGGATGCCTCGGCGATGGCACAGCTTCATGATTTTGTGACCACCCTGCCTGATGGGTACGATACGATTGTCGGAGAACGGGGGATCAAGCTTTCGGGAGGGCAGCGTCAGCGTCTGAGCATTGCCCGTGCGATTTTAAAGGATGCCCCCATTATGATTTTTGATGAAGCCACCAGTTCTGTGGATACAGAAACAGAACGGGAAATTCAAAAAAAATTGATGCAGTTTACGGCAGGAAAAACTGCTCTGGTGATTGCCCATCGTCTTTCTACCATACGCCATGCCGATCGCATTCTTGTTTTAGCGGGTGGTCAAATTGTGGAAGAGGGACACCATGATGATCTGGTTGCGGCTAACCGGGTATATGCAGATTTGTGGCATATTCAGTCAGGGGAACTGGACTACCTACCAGACTAAGGGAGAGAACTGTTCACGCAACATCAATTGAACTTAAGTTCAATTCAAGAAGAAGTGGGAAAACTAGATTGACTCTTGTGGAATTAAAGCTATCTTAGCGTCTTATTCGAATAGCCTGATAAAAAGTCATAAAAAATTATGATTGGGGTGAGAAACAACGTAATGGATACAAAAGGAATGTGAACATGGTAAAAATAGATCTAATCCGGGCATTGGAGTTAAGAGCAAGACTGTCTTTTGGGGAGTCCGAAAAATTGGTCAATACTCTGGTTGACATTGTCAAAGAAAAACTGGTGTCAGGGGAAAATGTGATGATTAGTGGTTTCGGTAAATTTGAACTAAAAGATAAAGGCACTCGTCCAGGGAGAAATCCAAAAACAAAAGCAATCCATCAAATTGATGCAAGGCGGGTTGTCACGTTTCGTCCCTCTAGGATCTGGAGGGAACAATTGATAGGTCATGAATAGGCGGGAACATGTATTTTTCTACATATCAAACTTTTACACGTGAAGATTGGAGTAAGCTGCGGAAAGATACGCCAATGACTCTCGATGATACGGATTTACACAATCTTGCAGGGATCATTGAATACGTCTCTCTCAAAGAAGTGACGGAAGTGTATCTTCCCCTTTCCCGTCTTTTGAATTTACATGTTTATGCCAGACAGACATTACATGCCGTCCGAGAACAATTTTTGAACAAATCAACTCCCAAGGTGCCTTATATTATTGGAATTGCAGGGAGTGTGGCTGCTGGGAAAAGTACAACAGCACGTATCATTCAAGCATTATTGAGCCGCTGGCCCAATCATCCCAAAGTGGACTTGGTGACAACAGATGGATTTTTGTATCCAAATAGTTTTTTAGAACAGCAACAATTGATGAATCGCAAAGGATTTCCCGAATCTTTTGATCTGAAACGATTGGTGCAGTTCTTACTGGATGTCAAGTCAGGTTGTCAGGAAGTCCATGCACCTGTTTATTCTCATTTAACCTACGATATCCTGCCTGGCAAGTTTTTTACGATCAATAATCCGGATATTTTGATTGTGGAGGGGCTGAACGTTTTACAGCATGGTCATTCGGATTCCAAAACGAAAATTTTTATCTCTGATTTTTTTGATTTTTCTCTTTATGTAGATGCAAATGAGGAAGACTTGCAGCGGTGGTATGTTCAACGATTTTTGCGACTTTGCGAAACGTCGTTTCGAGATACGTCTTCCTATTTTAAAGAATATGCTCACTTGCCTTTGGAAGAAGCAGAGAAAGTCGCAGCCAGAATCTGGGGAGAAATTAATGGGAAAAATTTAAAAGAGCATATTAAGCCAACAAGAGAGCGTGCGCGCCTAATCATGAAAAAGGAGAAAAATCATCTGGTTGAAAAAATCTGGCTGAAAAAAATATGAAGTGTGATTGTTAGAAAACATGGGACATGCGATAATGTCTGTAGCGGTCTTTCGAGATGATATTCACTTGCCGTTGTGAATTGCCACGCATGATTTTCAAAGGCACCTCGACGCCTGCATTGCCGAGTCGCCATATGCTCTTGAACAAAGTTTCCAGAGAATCCACTTTTTGCAGGCCAACATTGAGAATAATGTCTCCTCTTTTTATTCCGGCAAGATCAGCCGGTCCATTGGGGGTGACACGTAGCACAAGGACTTGTCCATTCTGAGATGTTGCATTCACTCCAAGCCAGGGACGTGGAGTTTTGGAAGATCTCCCATATTTCAATAAGTCGTTCATGATTTGTTTGAGTTGATCGACTGGTACAAACATGTTGCTGGGAACACTGACTCCGTTTATTTCAGCAAACTCACTAATCAGCAGGGACCCGATACCAACCAGAGTTCCTGATTCATCAATGAGAGCTGCTCCTGAAAAGTGAGGCATCGCAGGTACCGTAAATATTGCGTTTTCTAGTAAATATTCCCAATATCCTGTAAATGTGCGTCGTGAGTCAACATGGGCGGCATGGGCAGTTGTGGTCATATGAGAGACCACAGTAACAGTATCTTTTTTGGAGAGTTTTGCGGATTCTCCCAAAGTGATAGGGACCGCTTTCAGTTCAATCAATGCGCGCAATAAACCAAATCCACTGTCAGCATCATATCCAATAATGGAAGCAGGTATGTGTTGGTTATCAATGTCAATGATGGTTACTGTTTCGGCTTCTAAGATTAAATAGCCAATTGTCACAATGAGCCCGTTTTGATCAATGACAACACCACTGCCTGTTCGATGGGTTCCTAAAAATTGTGATGTTCTGGCAATTTTTGGTATTTTGGCTTCAATCCCAACTACTGATTTGGCAGAATCTGGATTTTTTGTTGCTGCCTGAATTCCTGTGGCAGTCAGTATCCATATCAGCACAAATATTCCGAACTTTACAGGAGTTTGCCATGGGTGACTTTCCATAAGGTCTTTCATGCTTGAGTACTCATTTTGGAGTGAGAGTAAGTGCTGATCTTATTATAAAATTCGCTAGCTTGCTTAAAAAATATATTTTAAATTTAGGATACCTCGAATTAATGATGGAAGCAAAAGAAAACAAACACATT
>JANQHV010000153.1 GCA_028282505.1 SAR324 cluster bacterium
CAGCTTATCTCTACAAAAGGAGGGACTTCTGGTTTATGGTAGGTTAGTGCATTATTGATGAGATTGGAAAAAATCTGGTTCAACAGACTTTTATTGGATTGAACCATAGGAATTGCGTCTTGAATGGATATTTCTGCATTGGTTTCTTCAATACGAGCCTGGAAACTGCGGAATACTTTTTGGATCAGATCATCTAAGGCAACAGATTCCATGCTTAAAGAACCACGTCCTAATCGTGAATAGGCCAGGAGGTCATCGATGAGCCATCCCATTTGTGTTCCCGCCTGAATGATGTTGTCCAGATAATGTTGGACTTCTTCTTCAAGAGTGTTGCGATAACGACGGTTGATGATTTCTGAAAAACCTGTGATGGCCCGTAAGGGTGCGCGTAAATCATGAGAAACCGAATAAGTGAAACTTTCCAATTCTGCATTGGCCTGTTGCAACTTTTCAGCGAGGTTTCGGTAACGTTCCTCGCTTTTTCGTAATGCTTCCTCTGTTTGATGACGCTCCAAGGCATGACGAATGGAACGCTGCAGATTGTATTGATCGATATGCCCTTTGACAAGGTATTCCTGTGCCCCTTCTCTGACAGCTTCCATTCCCAATGTTTCATCATCCAATCGGGTCAGAACCACAATGGGCATATTCGATACCTTTTCCTGAATCTTTCGTAACGTATTCAGCCCACGAGTTTCTGGCAGAAAGAGATCCAACACCAGTAAGTCCAGAGAGGGATCGAGCAGGCATTGCAGTCCATCAGAAAGCCGTTCTTTCCAGGTGAGTTCAAATGAAATGGATCCTGATTTTTCGAGCATCTCCTGGTACAATTGATAGTCATTCGGATTGTCCTCAATGAGCAGTACTTTTATGGTATTTTGTTTCATGTTTTAAATGGTTAAAATCTTCATATAGATCGACAGACAAATGCCGAGATTATACCAACTCAATTTATTGTCTCATTTTCTTAGTAAGTTATTTTTCTATCAAGTAAATTGAGGTTTCGCAAGCAAAATCCCTAGATATCAACTTTAATATTCCATCAATCTAGCATTGAAAATTGTACCTGTTATCGGTAAATTTTAAAAACAGATCCTACTTTAGACCTTCACACGAACGATGATCATGGAACTAGATACTTCTGCTAAAATTCTTATTGTGGATGACCAACCTAAAAATCGGGTGGCTTTGGTTGGGTGGCTGGAGGCTCCAGATCGTCTTTTGGTGGAGGCCAACTCTGGTAATGAGGCTCTGGAGAAAATACTGGAACATGAGTTTGCCTTGATTATTTTAGATGTTCAGATGCCAGAGATGGATGGTTTCGAAACAGCAGAATTGATCCGTAATCGGCAGGAAAATCGACATATTCCTATTATATTTATCACCGGTATTTATTTGGACGATAAATTCATGTTTCAAGGATATGATGCCGGGGCCGTCGATTACTTACCAAAACCGATCAATCCTAAAATTCTAGCCAGCAAGGTTAGTGTTTTTGCAACACTGTATCAACAGAGAAAGCAGTTAGAAAGAGAAGTTGCGGCACGTCTGGTAACAGAACAAATTTTACAGCATCATCAAAAATGGTTGGAAACAACGCTTTCCAGTATTGCCGATATTGTCATTGCAACAGATTCTAAAAACCGCATTATTTTTTCCAGTCCCCATGCAGATTCTCTGCTCGAATGTGACATTGATGACATGGCAGGAAAAGATGTGACAGAATTTGTCGTTCTAATGCAAAATCAACAGTATCTATTGAATGAACAAGTCATTCAAGAAATCATGGAAACAAAAAATTCGATGCTGTTCGATCATTCTGAAGTAGTGCTTGTCGGAAAAAAGGAAAAGAAAACCCCCGTCCGTTGCCGCATATCTCCTATTCAAGAAAATGACAACATATCAGGGGTGGTTTTGGCAATTCAAAACTTGACTCAACAGAAACAAGTAGAAGCTTTTCTGCAAGAAGCCCAGCAGACTCTGCACCATTTATTGACACCCCGGGAAAAAGAAATCTTACAGCTAATTGTTGATGGGCAGAGTACAAAAGCAATTGCCATTGACCTAGGGCTTAGCGAGCGTACCATTGATGCCCACCGCAGGAACATCATGCAGAAACTGGATGTGCATGATGTTGTCTCCTTGGTCCGCTTCAGCATTACCCATAAATTGGTTGAACTGAAATAATCAGTAACCACTTCGGCCATGAGATAACCAAGAAAAACACCAAATAAAATTCATGTTTCTGATTTCATAATATTTTGAATGACCTCCAACAAATCATCCAATTCGATGGGCTTCATCATGAATTGATGAATTCCGATTGATTTGGCTTTTTCTTCAGAGATGAGATCATTGTATCCGGTTGATAAAATAATAGGAATGTCAGGGCGAATTGCCAAAAGTTGTTGACTGAATTGATCTCCAGTCTGGTATTTCATGGTATAGTCTGTTAGCACTAGATCAATCTGATTAGGATTATTCTGAAAGAATTCCAATGCATCCAAACTATCTTGGAAAGTTGCCACATGATATCCTTGTTCCGTTAAGAAGTCTCGGAAAATTCTTCTTAATGCGGTTTCATCATCCACAACCAAAATATATCCGTTTCCTTTAGTGCTGATACTTTTTTTGGTTTTTGGCTCTTCTATGACAGCTTCTTCTGTAGGAAAAAAGATATGGAATGTTGTGCCATCACCAACTACACTTTCTAAGGTAATAGTGCCTTCATGTTGTTCCACAATAGTATGAACTATAGATAATCCCAGTCCAGTTCCTTTGCCAACTTCTTTTGTTGTGAAGAAAGGATCAAAGATTTTACTTTGCACTTCCTCTGGTATACCACAGCCATTGTCACTCACAGAGAGTTGCAAATAAGAATCTGCTGTGGATTTTAAAGGAGGGGCGTTGTGAATATCCCCTCGTATCTCCTTGAGAGAAACTTTCAGAATGCCTTTTCGGTTTTCCATGGCATGGAAAGCATTGGTGCAAAGATTGACAAGAATTTGATTAATTTTTGTAGGATCTGTGCGGATTGGAGAACAATTGGTATCAATATTTTCTTGAATATCAACAGTAACTGGCACGGTTGCTCTTATCATCTTGAGCGCTTCTTTCACCAAAGGAGCAAGTTGACAAATCTGAAATGGCTGTGACTCCATTCGGCTATAGTTTAAAATTTGTTTTATCAAATTGATTGCTCGGCGTCCCGATTGTTGTATATTTTTCATATAGTCTTTTTCCTGACTATTGTCAGGAAGCTTTTTCAGTAGAAGATGACCATATCCCATCATAGCAGCCAAAATATTGTTGAATTCATGAGCAATTCCCCCTGCTAAAGTGCCCAGTGCATTCAATTTTTGAGACTGGTATAACTGATCTTCCATCTGCTTATGCCTTTTTTCTGCTTCCTTGCGTTCGCTGATATTACGAATGATACCCATGAAGGCTTCTTGTCCCATGTAGTTAAAAAAAGAACCATGCACCTCAATTGGAACAAGTGTTCCATCTTTATGGATGTCGGCTGATTCCACAATAGCTTGGCCTTCTTTTCTAATTTTATGCTCAAATTCATCCAGGGAGTGTAGATAATCTGGATGAATCAGCTCAGAAACATTCTTACCCAACAGTTCGTTTTTGGTATATCCCAGCATTTGACAGAGGGAGGGACTGGCTTCCAGGATATTGTTTTGATTGTCAGAAATCAAAATACCATCCCATGCGGTTTCAAAAATATTGCGAAACTTGGCTTCGCTTTCTTTCAAAGTGTTCTCTGCTTGTTGACGCATTCTGATTTCATGCTGTAAGGCTTTTTTTTGTTGGTAAAGTTCTATGAACAAATCAACTTTGCTTTGTAGAAATTTTGGATTGAACGGTTTGTGAAGGTAGTCAAAAGCACCTGCATCATAAGCATTAATGGCTTCCTTTCCCTCTGCATCAACCGCTGTGACAAAGATGATTGGGGTATTTTGGGCAGCTTTATTTTGTCGTATCAGTGTTGCTGTTTCAATTCCATCCATCTCTGGCATTTGAACATCTAGCAATATAACAGCAAATTCATGATCAAGAATGAGTTCCAATGCTTGATTGCCATTGTGGGCTTCTATGAAGTGACGGTCTGGTTTCTCCAACCAAAATTGTAAACTTTTCCTAGCATTCGGATCATCATCGACTAATAGAAGATTTGTTTTACCTGGTCTCTCTTGGCCTTTTTTTGTCATACTTCCCATATAAAAATATCTTCACATTTTTTCTTCCTACCATCTTTATACCAAGTTGCGTTTAAAAAAGTGACATTCCGGAGTATTTTGTCATTCTGAGCTTGCAAAGAATCTCAATCATTTCAAAGAGATCCTTCGACAAGCCGCTTCGGCGTACCGTCAGGATGACATATTGTATACTTTTAAACGCAACTTCGTATTAATA
>JANQHV010000158.1 GCA_028282505.1 SAR324 cluster bacterium
TCTGAAAGAGTTGATTAAATCAATCGATCCAACACAAATTTTAATAAACGCTTTCAGCGTTTGGTGGTTGGCTGGACATTTTTCTTGGGGTGGCGTTCGCATTGCTCACTGCCCCCAAGCTATGATTAAATTTCACTTTCAGCGAAAAAAAACTGCCAAGCAAAAAACATACACGTAACATGAGTTCAAAACACATGAAAGAGGTGCAATACGATGATTGCGGATATTGTCTCAGCAGTGGTGATCCTGGTAGGATTGGGTTTGGTTTTTGCCACAATACTGGCTGTTGCTTACAAAAAATTACGGGTGCATGAAGATCCTCGGATTGACCAGGTAGAAGAAATGCTGCCTGGTACCAATTGTGGTGCTTGCGGAGAACCGGGATGCCGAGCATTTGCTGAACAATTGGTGGGATCTGCGGCAACGCCAGGGGCATGTACCGTGAGTTCTGCAGAAGCAGTGGAGAACATGGCCACTTTTCTTGGAGTCGATCCTGGCTTTGTTGAGAAGCGTGTTGCCCGTTTGTTATGTGCAGGAGGGAAAGCCGAGGTGAGAGAACTGGTTTCTTATCAAGGAACCCAAAAGTCCTGTCGTGCGGTCACGGTGGTCACAGGTGGTCACAAAGAGTGCTCCTGGGGATGCCTTGGTCTGGGAGACTGTGCGGATGTCTGTACCTTTGATGCCATTACCATGAATGACAACGGTTTACCTGTGGTCGATATTGACCGTTGTACCGCCTGTGGGGATTGTGTGGATATTTGTCCAAAACAACTGTTTACGATCATGCCCATTAGTCAAAAACTGATCGTGCAATGCCGTTCTCAGCTTGAAGGAGAGTTGGCTGAACAAATATGCTCCGTTGCCTGTAATGCTTGTGAACGTTGTGTGGTCGATTCATCACCTGGTTTGATTGAGATGCGCAGCCATCTGCCTTTTATTCATTATGAAAAAAATGAGTTAGCCCATCCAGAAGCCACAAAACGCTGCCCCACCAAAGCAATCCGTTGGGTAGATGGACCTCAGTTTGGAGACAATACCGCCACTCGCTTGCCTCTGGGAAGAGTGGAGGTTTTTCAAAATGAAGAGAGAGTATGACCGATAAACTTGGACAGTCCGTAAACATGACAGTGTTGGAAGCAATACACTACCTGGAATCACAAATTAGTGAAGGATTGGATACTCCCATGCGCTCTTCATTTGAGGAAGCGGACCAACAGAAGAATGTGTTTGGACGACATCCATTGACGGCTGAGAATACAATACAAAGCCTTTCCTTCATCGCAGGCTTGTCTTTAGCGGGGCTAAGAGTTGCCGCATTTACAGATGGGTGTGCTCTGGCAAATAGCCGTGATCAGCTTACTTCTGCAGCAAGGCGGCACCTGAGCTATCTCTTGCATTTGAACCTCTCCACGGGACATTCTCTATACCATGCCTTATCAGGCACAGGATGTTTTCAATTATTTGCTGCTGATATCCAGGAAACCGTTGATCTATGTCTCATTGCTCACAAAATTGCAGAGCTGTCTTTAATTCCAGGAATCAATGCTGTGGACTGTGTCCAGACAGATGCAAAATCAGTCCTATTTCCTGATCAGGCAATGATCACTGCGTTTCTAGGAGATCCTGATGATCAAATCTCCTGTCCGACTCCCTCTCAGCAGATGATATTTGGCCAAATACGGCGTCGCATCCCAAACTGGTTTAGTTTTGATTATCCCACTATGAATGGTGCTCTGAAAGATCCGCAATCGCTCACTTTCGAGATTGCCGCACAACAGCCTTATTTTTATGATCATCTCCTCGAACTGGCTCATCAGGTGATGTCTGAGTACTCTCAATTATCAGGAAGGACTTATGCTCCCGTATCTGGCTACCACCTGGAAGATGCCCAATATGTAATTCTCGCCCAGGGTTCGGCTATCAACCCAATTATTTCAGCAGTCGATGAATTGCGATCCACCCGGAAAATCAAAGTGGGGTGTCTCAAACTGACTATGTTTCGGCCATTTCCTGGCAAACTGTTGTCCCAACTGATCGCTGGAAAAAAAGCGGTTATGGTGCTTGAACAAATCAGTGCTCCCTTGGCGGAAGATCCCCCGGTGTTTTGTGAATTGTCGACAACCCTTGAAAAGCACAATGAGCGAAAAAAAGGCCCTTTGCTTTATTGTGGTTATTATGGGATGGGAGGAATGCCTGTCACCAAAGAACGAATCATCACCTGTTTTGAAAACATGCTGCCTGGTGGGCAAAGCAAGGATCGTTTTTTCCTTGGAGTGGACTTTGCCCACCAAACCTCGGCATATCCAAAACAAGAGATCCTTTTCCAAAATATCCACAGAGCTTATCCCAAGATCAATACACTTTCTTTACCCGTTCCAACCACTGAAAATGAAGCTCACGTTGGACATTTTGATGCCAGCGAAATGCCACTGGCTGTTCGTCAATACAAGGATCATGGACCTCCTTATTCAAGACTGTCTCATTTTTTTGACCAAGTCAGCTATTTTTATCAGACAAAGCAACAAAATCAACTGGTCGCTGATCCATTTCAAGCGGTTCCTGTGGTGCCAACTCTATCGGCCAGTTGTCATGATATGTCTCATGAGCGCACGGAAATTCCAGAATTTATTCCCACCAACTGTACAGGTTGTGGGCAGTGCTTCATCTATTGCCCTCATTCAGCCATTCCTGCTCTGGTGATTCACTTAGAGTTATTGCTCAAAGAAGCAATCAAAATGACAACAACCCAGGGCATGAAAACAGCATCACTGACTCCAGCCATTAAAAATCTAGCCCGATTGGCGAATCAAATGCTCAAGCAGGCAGAAGAACCGATTACCAAAATTGCTGATTTTTTACCTGGAGCGTTCGACAAACTTGTGGAACAAATGAAAATCGAAGGTGAGCGTTTGGCGGATTTTCAGACTGCGTTTGATCACATTTTGGGAGCGATCAGCAAACTCCCTGTCGCGGTAACCGACCTGTTTTTTGAGGAGCCTGAAAAGCAACAGAAAGGTTTGGGAGAAGTCTTTTCTTTATTCATTGATCCCCAGGTTTGTACAGGTTGTCTTCTCTGTGCCAACGTCTGCACGGAAGACGCACTGGTCATGGTCCCACAAACCACTGAAGCACTCTCCAGTTTGAGATCCAATTTTCGGCTCTGGGAAGCGTTGCCGGACACTGCTGTGGAGACGGTGCGGCGCGTTCACCAGGAAGCCGACTATCCTTCTCTGGCTTCTATTCTGTTGTACCGAAATTTTTATATGACGATGGCTGGAGGAAACTATGACAACCACAGGATATCTGAAAAAACCATCTTACACTTAGTCTCAGCCATAACCGAATCGGTGATGCAACCTTTGGTGATGGCACAAGCAGGAACCATCAAGCAATTGATAGAACAAATTGCAGCAACAATTCACGCTCAACTGGTGAAAGCATTACCCTCAGAGAATTTCCAGAATCTCTCTGAAGCTATTTCACAAATGTCTTCTCAGAAGGTGCCATTTGCTACGCTGATCAATGCATTGGACGATCATCCAGATCAAGCAAAAAACATGGATCTGGTTGTTTTACAACGCAGAGTGGACTTGATCCAATCACTTCAGGATTTATACTGGGCTCTGACAGAAGGTCCAACAGGGGTAGGACGGGCACGCCTTGGCATGACGATGGCCAGTTCATCGACAACAGACTGGGCCAGGCAATTCCCACAAAATCCCTTTTGCTTTCCAATGGTGATTCAATGGGAGCATGACAACCTTGACTTGATTTTGGGTTTATTTCAAGGACACCTGCGCCATTTTCTGGATAATATCCGCCTGATACGAAGGGCTCAATTGGAAGCTGAGGGAAAATATGATCCAGGTTTTCACGACCCTCAAATTGCTGCTTTGGATTGGAACGAGTTGACTGATCAAGAATGGGCCATCCTGCCTCCTGTCTTTTTAGTTGGCAGTAGCGATTCCCTGGTCAACCACAACCTGTCCAGTCTCTCCAATTTATTAACGTCCAGGTGGCCTGTTAAAATCATTGTTTTTAATACGGACGAAGCGAAACATGACTCGCCTGAAGTATATGCGAGCAATGTTTCAAAACCGACACTACTGGCGATGGCTCATCGTCATGCCTTCGTTTTACAAGCATCGCTGGCCAGCTTCGAGCATTTCTTTTCAGGAATTGTGGAAGGAATCAAAACTCGCAGACCAGCCCTTTTTTATCTGTATGCCCCCCATTCTGAGCCTAAAGAAGAAACCATCAATACCTGGCCAGTTCAAGCAGAACTGGCACTGCATTCCAGGAGCTTTCCCGCAGTATGCTTCAATCCTGAAAAGCCAGGAGTGTTTGGAACATCTCTTGATTTAGAAGGCAATCCTCAACCAGAAAATGACTGGATTTCTCAAGAGCTGCCCTTCTTCGAAGAGGAACAGGAGCAAACCATCACTTATGCAACAACCTTTGCCGATTGGGCATTCACTCAAAAACAATTCAAACCACACTTCACTCCAATTTCCGCTGAAGATGTGAGCAGCATTCCTGTTGCCGAATACCTTTGCCTGGATGAAACTGCCAGAAAAGGAAAAACTCCATTTATCTTTTCTGTTGATCCAGAAAAGAACCTGCAAAAATACGCAGTCTCTGGAGAAATCATTCATGCCTGTGAATCCATATTGGCTACCTGGCAGACACTGCAAGAATTGGGAGGAACAGTCACCCCATTTACGAAAGAAGTGCGGCAACAAGTAGAAAATGAATTGATGGCGGAACACCAGGCAGAAATAGAGCAACTCAAGATGGAATATGAACAAAAATTACAACAGCAAAAAGAAGAGCTGATGCAAACGATGCAACAACAATTGACCGAGAAACTGTTAGTACTTTCAGGATACAAGAATTCCACATACGCATAACTTCGCCTGTGCTCGAATGGGAGTCCGGTCGGAATAATAATGTATAGGTTGAACTAATAATTTGGTATAAGATCAATTGAATAATATGTTATTTACCTCGATACAAAATAACGGAAAACAGAGCACATTCAAGCGTGGTAGTCATCCTGAGCATCACAAGGAATTGACCGAGCAGCTCCCCATTGAACGCATGCCGTTTGTAGAAGAATACACCCTTCCCTTGTCGCAGCATATTGGGGCTCCTTCTTTGCCTGTCGTGCAAAAGGGACAACGGGTGAAACGTGGGGAAATGATTGCCAAACCTGGAGGCTTTGTCTCGACAGCTCTCCATTCTCCTGTCACGGGAACAGTCACGGCTCTGGAACTGTCTGAACATCCCAACGGAGAGACACTCCCAGCGATTAAGATCAAAGCCGATCCTTTTGCCACCCAGTGCTTTGAACAACAAGAGTCGATCAATTACCGGGAAATCGACACAAAAGATTTTGTTCCCTTAGTCCAATCAGCTGGAATTGTAGGACTCGGTGGGGCAGCCTTTCCTTCTCATGTCAAATTTTTCATTCCTGACGGAAAACGCTGTCAATTTCTCATGATCAATGGTTGTGAATGTGAACCATATCTGACCTCGGATCACCGTGTGATGGTGGAACAAGCCCCTCAACTCATCCAGGGAATTTTCATTCTTGCCGGATTTCTGGGGACCAAAAAAACATACATTGGCATCGAAGCCAATAAACCCGACGCCATTGAAATGTTGAGTGAATTAGCTCGTCAACAGGACATTCCTATCGAAGTGGTTCCGTTGCAGGTGAAATACCCTCAAGGGGCAGAAAAGATGCTCATCACAGCAGTTCTCAAAAAAGAGGTCCCTTCTGGAAAACTTCCCCTTGATGTAGAAACCGTTGTGTCCAATGTTGGGACAGTCGTGGCCCTGGCAAATTATTTTACCAAATCGGAGCCATTGGTAGAACGAGTTATCACCGTGACAGGCTCTGGGATAAAAAGACCGGCTAATCTCCTGGTCCCGATTGGTACACCCATCCAGGATATTATCAAGGTTTGTGGTGGTTTGAGTGAAAAGACAACCAGGGTGTTGCTTGGTGGACCAATGATGGGAGTTGCCCAAAAAAGTCTGAATGTCCCTGTTCTCAAAGGCACGTCGGGTCTATTGGCCTTGACCA
>JANQHV010000313.1 GCA_028282505.1 SAR324 cluster bacterium
AAACTGCACAACGCGCCATTTATCCTGAAGAACGGATTACACCGATTGCAATGCCTTATCGAAAAAAATATCTTTTAAAGCATAAAAATAAGAATAAAAAAATCATTCGAATTGCTCCTGAGATCAGGGAGTTGGTGCAATTCCAGCAATTGAATTTCATGGTTCCGAATTTTGGTGTAAAAAATGTGGACATCATTTTTTGCCGAAATGTGATCATCTATTTTGATAAACCAACACAGGAAAAATTACTGAACAAGTTTTGCCATTGTTTGGCCCCCCAGGGATATCTTTTTTTAGGACACTCCGAAACAATCCAGGGGTTGAATGTTCCTTTACAACAGTTATTTCCAACAGTATACAGGAAGATTTAAGGCTACCCACTTAAAGCGGGCTTCTCACCCTAACCCTTTTCCCCAGGGAGAGGGAACTGTCCCGGAATAAGTCCATAGCTAGATTTAGAACCTATTTGGAAAAAATGGTTCGTGGCGAAAAATCGACCTCGTTGAGCGGATTTTTGAGAAAATTTAAGGCAAATAGCCGGTTTATTTAACGAAAATTTTCTCAAAACAGACGCCAATGAGGCGGTTTTGCAGCAGAATCAGGTTTTTCAAACAGGTTCTTAAGAGAGGAATGCAAAATGATCAAAAACATTATGACAGTGGATGATTCTGCCAGCGTCCGGCAAATGGTCAGCTTCACATTAAAAGGTGCGGGTTACGGGGTGATAGAAGCCATCGATGGTCAGGATGCCCTGATTAAGTTAAAAGACAAGACCGTACATTTGATTATTACGGACTTAAATATGCCCAATATGGATGGGATTGAGCTGATTCAAAAAATACGTGCCAATCCTGATTATAAATTCATTCCGATTATTATGCTAACAACAGAGTCTCAAGATTCCCAAAAGAAAGAAGGCCGAGCTGCTGGTGCTACAGGATGGATTGTCAAGCCTTTCCAACCAGAGCAACTCCTGGCTGTTACTAGAAAGGTGTTAGGATGAGTGAAGAGATGGACAGGGGCCGAGCCGCATTCAGAGAAGAAGCCTATGAGCGACTAGCTGAACTGGAAGCAACTATGCTGGAACTGGAAGAATCTCCAGAAAATGATGAATTGGTGGACCGGGCATTTCGTGCAATGCACACGATTAAGGGGTCAGGTGCCATGTTTGGTTTTGATGCAATTGCTGAATTTACCCATGAAGTGGAAACGGTTTATGATTTAGTGAGAAATCACAAGCTACCTGTGACTAAAGAATTGATTGCATTGACGCTTTCAGCACATGATCAAATTGGAGCCTTACTGGAAGAGTCTCATACAGGAAAGACAGTGGATGAAAACAAAGGCCGAGAAATCATTGCCTCTTTCCAAAATTTAGTTCCTGCTGCTGATGCCCTTGTCGATGATATGATTCCAGAGGATATGGATTCTCAGGAAGATGTGACTGAACCAGAAAGTGTGGAAGACGAGGCTACCTACCGTATCATTTTTCACCCCGACTCCAATATATTTGCTTATGGGACCAATCCTATTCTGTTGTTGCATGAATTGAAAGAACTTGGAAAGTGTAAAGTGATTGGACATGTCGATCAAATCCCCACCATTCAAGATATTGATCCAGAAATATGTTACACACACTGGGACATTATTTTAACCACTTCCCAGGGGATCAATGCGATCAAGGATGTTTTTATTTTTGTGGAAGATGTTTGCCAACTGTCTATTGAGACAGTGGATAGTGGAGAAGATGATCTGACAGATGAGGAGCCTCAAAAGAAACTGGGCGAAATATTGGTGGAGCGTGGCGATCTGAAGCAAGAAGATTTGCATGGTGTGTTGGAAGAACACAAACCCCTTGGAAAAATTTTGGAAGATTCCGGGCTGGTGAAAAGCAGCCAGATTCAAGCTGCCTTGGCCGAACAGCAGCACTTGAAAGAAGCCCGTGAACATCGTCACAAAACAGATTCTGCTTCCAGCATCCGGGTGGCTTCCGATAAATTGGA
The DNA here is from genome assembly GCA_028282505.1 of SAR324 cluster bacterium. Classification (GTDB taxonomy): domain Bacteria; phylum SAR324; class SAR324; order SAR324; family NAC60-12. Next base: position 2,004 of record JANQHV010000313.1, read on the forward strand.
CATTTTGGTAGATTTAGTGGGGGAACTGGTCACAGTTCAGGCACGTCTGGGACAATTAGCGATGGTCAAAGATGATGCCGATTTTTTGCTAATTGCTGAAGAAGTGGAGAGATTGACCGCTGAACTGCGTGATCACACCATGAGTGTTCGTATGCTGCCAATAGGGTCTACGTTCAATAAATTCAAAAGACTAGTACGTGATCTTGCCAATGAACTGGGCAAGGACGCATTATTGACGACAGATGGTGCTGATACGGAATTGGATAAAAACGTCATTGAACAGCTCAATGATCCTTTGGTGCACATCATTCGCAATTGTCTTGATCATGGTATTGAATCTCCTGATGTCAGAGTGACTAATAAGAAGCCCAAACGAGGAAATATACACCTGTCCGCAGAACATTCGGGAGGCAATGTTTTAATCCGAATTCAAGATGATGGTGCAGGGCTCGACACAGCAGCAATTCGTGGCAAAGCCATTGAAAAAGGAATCATCACGGCAGATGCAGAATTATCCAAAAATGAAATCCATTCTCTCTTATTTGCGCCAGGATTTTCAACAGCAGAGTCCGTGACCAATGTTTCTGGCAGAGGCGTGGGTATGGATGTGGTCAAACGAGGTATTGAGGCATTGCGCGGAGTGATCAAAATCGAGAGCACACCAGGCAAAGGGACGACCATTATTCTCAAACTTCCCCTGACCCTCGCTATTATTGACGGACTGCTGGTCAAAATTGGTAATGATGACTTTGTGTTACCTCTTGCTACCGTGGAAGAATGCATTGAACTAACTCGTGAAGATATTGCGAGAGTGCATGGCAGGCATGTGGCCAATGTGCGGGGAAGCATCATTCCTTATGTCCACCTGCGAGAAGAATTTAACATTCCCGGCAAACCTCCAGATATTGAGCAGATTGTGATTACGGAGTTGCACAATCAAAAAGTTGGATTTGTTGTTGATTATGTGATTGGAGAGCATCAGACTGTTATCAAAACCCTGGGGCATATTTATAAAAACGTGGAGGGAATTTCTGGAGCCACCATCTTGGGCGATGGTACGGTTGCTTTAATTTTGGATATCAATCAGCTTTTGCAATTAGTCGAACAAGAAGAAACACAACTCGTGAATTGATCGCCTGTGTTTATTTTCTTGTCGAACCAAGCCTTCGGCAGGAGGGAGAAAATAGAAAAGTGGGACCAATCCCCATAAGAGAGAGTTAATTTTCGGTGTTTCGCTTCGTCCAACAATGGGTTCAAGCTGATGTTTGAGATACATTCTGGGTCCTTAGATCGAGGCCATTTCTGAATAAGCTTTTGGCGAAACGACCATGATTTTTGATGGGAATTTGCTTTTTTTAATGATCTCATTGACCAATGCGATAGCACTAACAAAAGGCAATGGCCATCAAAGCCAGCATTTTGCTAATGCGTTCTGTGTCTTTGAGATGGGTGTCTTCGAAATTAAATCTTCTCGATTTTAAGCAAAGAAAATTGTGGGATTCTTTGAAATTTTTTACTATATAAAATCAGTGCCTTAGAGATTTATCACTAAATTCGAGGGAATCAGGGAAATTGTTAAGTTCGTCCACTATTTTTTCATTTTTTGTCGTGTACTAAGTAAGCCAACAATGAAAGCTTGGCTCCATTTGTAATTCTCATTATATAAATTTATATTTGAGGAAAATGAGAAAACAATATTTACGAGTAATGGTTGAACAAACAATTACGATAATAACACGGGATTGGAAGAATGATTTAGCAATGAGTTTGGATATTTCCTTCAACGGCACGAGATTTCATGTTGAGCATGGCCTATCTGAAGGTAATGATATAACGATCTTATTTGAAAATGGATTAAAAATAGGAGCAAAAGTTAGGTGGTGTTGGCCGATTGAATGGTACTATCAAGTCGCAGTGGAGTTCCCTTATATTACTAGAAAACAAAAAGAAAAATTGAAGACGTACATAACAGAAAGCACAGGTAAACCCTATCCAGAAGAGGATGAAGAAGATTTTGAGATGGAAGAG
>JANQHV010000320.1 GCA_028282505.1 SAR324 cluster bacterium
CATGCTGAGCGTAGTCGAAGCATCTCAGAGACCCTTCGACTACGCTCAGGGTGACATGGCATTCAATGTGCCAAACAAAACCAAAATCTCACTACTATAGAAAGATATCATTACATTGCTTTAAGAATTATAAAAAAATGATTATTTTTTAAAGGAAAAGAATGCTTGCTTTACCTGATTTGAATGAAGTCAATGAAAAAAATATTGTCAAGACGGTGCGACAAATCATCTTAGCCGTTCAGGAAATTTCAGAATCCAGAGGCAATAGTGATGCGGCACTGTATGACGCTGTGAACAATGTTGGTCAGGAAGTTCATGGATTGAGAGAAGAGTTTCATCTGTTTCGTGATGATACCAATGAGCGTTTGGATCAACTCAATCAACGGGTTGAGGAAAACAGCGAAAAGATTGACCAGACCAATGAGCGTTTAGATCAACTCAATCAACGGGTTGAGGAAAACAGCGAAAAGATTGATCAAACTAACCAGCGTCTTGACCAAACCAATGAGCGTTTAGATCAACTCAATCAACGGGTTGGTGAGAACAGCGAAAAGATTGATCAAACCAACCAACGTCTTGATCAGACCAATGAAAGGTTGGATCGGGTAGAAACCTCGATTCGTCAGATGAAAGACTCCGTTGTTGCTGAGCAACAGGAAACCAATGCGTTGTTGAGAGAGTTGATTGCTAAGAAATAAGCAATGGTCAAGCAGTTCAACTTTGCATGATAACATGTGCAGCTTCAATGGCCTTTCCCTGTTGGACAGAAGTTCCTTGACGGGTGAGTATACTTTCCAGGGCTGCAAGAAAGAGCATGACATTTTCTGGCCGGGAGGCATATCCCATCAAGCCCACACGCCAGACTTTGTCTTTCAGGGCTCCCAATCCCCCACCAATTTCTATATTGAATTCAGTTAGCAAAGATTTCCTGACTGCCGCATCATCAATTCCATCTGGGATGACAACCGTATTCAATTGCGGCAAACGGTACGGTTTTTCAACAAATAAGGCAAGTCCCATAGCCTCCAATCCTGCTACCAATGCCTGGTGATTTTTTTGATGACGGGCATACACATTTTCCAAACCTTCTTCTAAGATTAAAAGTACAGCTTCTCTTAGACCATACAACATATTGATTGGCGCGGTATGATGGTAAACGCGGTCGCCTCCCCAGTAATTCAAGAGCATATTGACATCCAGATACCAGGAAATCACTTTGCTTTTTCTATTTCTGATCACATCAATGCTCCTTTGCGAAAATGTGACAGGAGCGAGACCAGGGGGGCAACTCAAACACTTTTGTGTCCCAGAATATGCCAGGTCCACATCCCATTGATCAATTTCAACGGGAATGCCTCCCAATGAAGTGACACAATCGACCAGGAGCAGTGCACCGACTTCGTGGGCCAGTGTGGCGACTTCGGGGATAGGTTGTCGGACACCTGTGGAAGTTTCGGCATGGACGATTCCAACCAATTTGGTGGCTTTTCCATCAATGGCTTTTTGGATAGCGTCAATGGGGATATATTGACCAAAGGGCACCTCCACCTTGACGACTTCTGCGCCCAGACGATCTGCAATATCAGCCATCCTGCCACCAAACACTCCATTTTGAGCAATGACTACTCGATCTCCTGGTTCAAGCACATTGACCATACAGGTTTCCATTCCTGCAGAACCAGTACCTGAGACGGGAAATGTCAATTTGTTTTGTGTGGAAAACAGTTGTCGTAAGAGATCCTGGATCTCATCCATGTATGCAATGAATTGCGGGTCCAAGTGACCAATTGTTGGTGCAGAAATGGCGCTCAGTACTCTAGGATGGATGTCGCTTGGTCCAGGTCCCATCAGAGTTCGGACGGTTGGATTTAATGTTTTGTATGATTCCATAATAGGCGCTCCAAAATGTGATTTCGCATGAAAAACACTCAATTAAATATTTCTATAGCAGGTTCTTGTTGTTTATCTGGTAATAATTCAGAGGGTATGCAATTGGGCTATACTGCTTCTGCTACAACTCACTCCTCTTTTCTTATGAATTTACTTTAGATGTGATGTACTTGCATCCCATGCATAAGTCAATTGATTCTTACAAAGCAGTTGATATATGGAGCAACCTGGTAAAAAAGAGTTAGATTCTTGATGATATCTCGCTCCCCAAAAGGAAAAGGAGGCGATCGAAGATGTGACTAAAAAAGCTTTTCTGGAATACTATGTAGACAATATAAGATCTAGAAGCGGGCATTCAAGAGAAAATACACATCCTCTAAATCCCGCTTTAGCTCTATCTCATCTGAAACGGCTCTGGCAAAAAAATTGAGATAATTGGAATTGGATTTGCGAACACCCATTCGGGCAAACAGATTCCGTTTCAATGGTTGAATCCAATAAACGTGACTGGCAGTGCCCAGGACATTATGGAATACCAAGTTCAAGTCAGCATATTCAGAGGCAAATCCAGAGGAGAAGAAGTGCTTACTGGCTGTATGGTATTCTGCCCCAATTTTAGGATTCAATAATTGTTCTAGAGGTAAGCGATAGGTGATTCCTGTATTGACGGCATACCCATGTTGTCGTTTCGGCTTGGTTTCTGCCAAACAATCGGTGGTGGCGCCAAAACAGAAAGCAGGAAAAGGTGACGTTGGGTCGGCAGGTGATAATTGATAGCGTTTGCCATTGGAGTCCGTCATCGTGTGAATGTAACTGCCATACACATCCAGTCCTATGTGCTCGATGTCATTGAATTGAACATGAATCAAGTTCAATGAGGCATCCCAAATGGATTTCGGAGATTTGTCAACTTGGTACTGGACTCCTGTTTGCAGAGTGAGGTTTTGCTGCAACTCCTTAATAGTTTCTGTGTAGGTACCAAATCCAGTGGCTTTTGCATGATCTAAAACAATCAATCCTTCCGTCCGAGAAAAATTCAATTCTGATTCCAATTGGTAGACTTGCAATTTGATAGAATCCAGTCCATTGTCTCGGTAAAGAGATGATTCATTTGAATTATTGAACTCTCCATAAATGAATCGTCCTGCTGGTTTGAGAAAGGTATATTCAGGCAGGTTGGCACTGATGACAATTCCATCCAGTTCAATTTCATATAATGCCTGTGGGTATGTGGATTTCCTACGAGATTCTTCGATTAGTTCGGTGGGAGGACCATCTGCGGCTGGAATCCTGCCGAAGGAAAAGCTGAATATTGAATTGAAAAAGTAATCCACATAAGCACGTTCTAAATAAACTACCGAATCATTGGGGGTGGTGGCCGGATTGACTGAAAGCGTTGGTTGAAAATGCTCTCCCCAGTTTTTAAACGTTGTTAAACGGCCGACAAACCGAAATTGGTTGATGATACTGGTACGCATGTTCAAGCGTAACCTCAATTGTCGGAATTCATTCTTTTCTTTGATATCCTGTTTCGGTTCCTCATAAGTCGTATGATGGGAAATGATCCGTACTTCGCCACGCCAATGAATGGTGTCAGAAGCATTCTGTTTTTCCACTTCATCCAGTCTTTCTTCCAATTCTTCAATAATCTCCTGTTGTTCCAACACCATTTCTTTCAGTTGCTCCAAACTGCTTTTTTTCGAAAATGCAGGAGTAGTGAAGACGAAACACCATAAAATAATGAGAATCCACGATGTTTTTAACATTTTTCCTATGGGACAGTATGCCTTCATTTTGTACACTCTCTCAAACAATTCTTGAAATTCTCATACGAAATTGGGACATGATCATAATATTTGTATGATCCTGGACTTGGCGCATTTTTAAACGATTAGGCTACATTGAGTAGCTGATTAATCAAAAGTTGCATACTGAATCAAGAGATTCAACATCATGTGTATAATACTATACTTCCTCAGTTCGTCAAGGATATAACATTTCCACACTCCAGCAACTCAAGGCGATTTTTCCTTGCAATCTCAATTATTCATTGTCTATTTGAAAGGGGTGGTCATATTTTCACCCAGTTGCGCAAAAACGACTTCTCCCCCTTGACAAGTAAAGGTCAGGGGAGGTTGTCAGTTATAGCACCAATCCCTCCTAACCGAAGGTCGGCCCCGCTCTCTTCAAAAGGAGAGGAACAATCTTAGATGGACCAAAATATGATCAGGCCCTATTTGAAGACAATTTCACAAAGGCAAGCAGATAACAGGGTAGGAACAACAGGGATTGTTTTTGGCTAAATACAGAGTAGACTTGGTGTAAAATCAGGGGACATAATACTTATTTAATCTTGTAAAAATCGTGCTGTTGTATTAGGTAAAATTATGAATCCAATATAGGAGTTTAAGATGGCAAGACTTTCTCGAATTGTATTACCCAAAGTTCCTCATCATATAACCCAGCGAGGTGTCCGATCGATGCACATTTTTTTTCAGGACAAGGATCGGAAAGAATACCTCCAACTCCTGAAAAAGCATGGTGAGCGAACAGGAATTGAGTTTGTGTCCTATTGCCTGATGGATAACCACATTCACTTGATTGTAATTCCTCATTTTAAAGACAGCCTCAGGAAAGGAATTGGGGAAGCTCACCGGCTTTATACCCGGATGATCAATTCTAGAGAAAAAACCAAAGGGTATTTATTTCAGGGACGTTTTTTTTCATGTCCTTTGGATGATGTCCATTTGAATATGGCTGTCAGATATGTTGAGAATAATCCTGTCAGGGCTAAGCTTTGCAAGCGCCCTCAAGATTATTCATGGTCAAGTGCTGCTTTCCACTTAGGACTGATTGATCATGATCCCCTGGTGAATCAAAGCGATTGGTTGGAAAGCGCAAGTGACTGGAAACAATATTTGAGGCAGAAAGAGACTGATATTGAGCGACTGCGACTCCACTTTCGTACAGGACGGCCTTTGGGAAACAATTCCTTTCTGGAGTATGCAGAACAAGTCACAGGGAAGGCTTTGACTCCCAAAAAAGCAGGACGGCCTAAAAAAATATAAATTAGTATTATGTCCCATACGCATCAACTTAAGCAGGTTCCCCCTTTGGTAAAGGGGGGTAGGGGGATTCTTAAGTTTCTGCTTCAGCCTAAATCCCCCCGGCCCCCTTTGACAAAGGGGGAGATTTTCGACTCATTTTTCCTTAAGTTGATGCGTATGGTATTATGTCCCCTAATTTGCAGAAAGGAACATCATGCCAACTGGTTACAAAGAGATGCTGGAAAAAGCATATCAAGCGATCAAACGCATTTCTCCTGAGAAAGCCGTAGAAGTTTATGAAAAGGAAGACTATACCCTGGTGGATCTTCGTGATATTCGGGAATTGACAAGAGAGGGTAAAATACCAGGAGCTCTCCATGCTCCTCGTGGAATGATTGAGTTTTGGATTGATCCGGAAAGCCCTTATCACAAACCTGTTTTTGCTTCAGGAAAACAATTTGTATTTTATTGCAACAAGGGCTGGCGATCTGCCTTGGCCACCCATACCGCCCAACAAATGGGTTTAAACGTATGTGATATTGAGGGCGGGTTTACGGCCTGGAAAGAAGCAGGCCACTCTGTGGAAAAAGTGGAACGCTGATTTCAATTCTGCATTTCGGAACAGCGGCGAACTACGGTTTTTTTTGAATCCCCACATGCTTTGATATTTCATGGACTAAATCTTGTAAAACGTCGGCCTGTGCAGCGAGTTCCTGAGACGATTTTGCGGTTTCTTCAGAATTGGTGGCACTGTCCTGAACCACACTATCTATATCAAAAATGGTACGAGTCGCTTCTTCAACAACGGTGGCTTGTTCTGAAGAAGCGATTTTGATACTTTCGACCAGCTGCTCGACAACCTCAATCTTTTCTGCCTGTTCTATGGCATTTTCGGCAATTGCATCTACCAGACCTGCCGCGCTTTTTGACTTTGTCAAAATATCTTCAAGTGCGGTTTCTCCTTGTTTAACCAGTTCATTGCCAACTTGGGCTTTACTGGTACTGGTTTCAATCAAATGGGAAATATCACCTGCAGCTTGTTGGGAACGTTCTGCCAATCGGCGCACCTCCTCTGCCACTACAGCAAATCCCTTTCCCTGCTCTCCTGCTTTGGCTGCTTCAATAGCAGCATTCAATGCCAGCAAATTGGTTTGATTGGAAATTTCGTTAATCACTTGGATGATATTAGTAATTTGTTGACTGGCTTCCCCGATTTCTTTCATGGCCCTGGATATTTTATCCATAGTATTGGCTCCCTCTTCGACAGACTGGCGTGCATCTTTGGAGAGTTTTGAGGCATTGTTCGCATTCTCGGCAGATTGCTTGACAATACTGGCAACTTCTTCTACTGCTTCTGCTGCAGAAGTCGCATTGTTCGCATTTTCTTTAGTTTGACTCGAAATTTCTTCCATTGAACTGGAGGTTTCATCGAGACTGGCTGCTTGCCCGGCGGCACCTTCAGACAGTTTTTGAGAGCTGGCTGAAATTTCTTTGGACGCTCCTGTCAAATTTTCCGCAGAATTAGCGAGGTTATTGACCAGGTTCTTGATGGCTCCTGTTAAACTGCGTACAGTCGAATAAACCAGGAATACCACGACCAGCACAAAAACGAGGATGCCTGTACCAATTTTATAAATAAGTTCTGCCAACTCATCTGCTGCTTGTTCCGCCTCACTGATGCCCATTTCTGCGAGCAAGGCCCAACTGAGATCACCAATTTGAAGTGGAGTGTATGCAGAAAGCACAAGATTGCCTCCATAGTTTTTGATGACATGGGCACCTGTCTCGCCAGCCAGTGCTTTTTGAGAAGCATCAGTATCGACTCCATTGTTTTCTATATTTCCAGTAAAAGAGGCTTGAATCGAATATCCTGCTGGATCTAAAAAAGAATTGGAACGCATCCGCTTATCCAGTCCGACCAGATAGGTTTCTCCGGTTTCTCCCATTCCCTCGCGTTGTGTCATAATTTGGTTAATGGCATCGGGAGAAACTTGCAGGGCAACAATGACCTCAACTTTGTCTTCTTTGAGAATCGGTTGTCCAATAAAAGCGGCAATCCCATTACTCGGTCCATATGCCTGAAAGTCGGCAATCGCAAATTGTTTGGTTTCCAGTATCTGACTCACCAGTTTACCCAGGTTTGACGTACTATACTCTCCGTCAAGCATGTTGGTATTATGATCGGCCTGGTGATTGACACTATAAAAAACAGAGCCATCTGGAGAGATCAGGTACAGGTTCGAATACCCATATTTTTCAATATATCTGGTATAAAAATCTTTTTCCTCCCCGATGAGCTTAGGTGTGATGACTTCTTCCAGTTCAATGGTGGTGATAATGGCCCAGTTGAAGTTACTGATTTTTACAGGAGTGTAAGCGATCAATTCTAATGTACCGGCATCTCCTTTTTGCGTGGCGATTCCTTTTTGACCGGACAATGCTTTCTGAACATAGGCATCGGTGGTGATTTTTCCCACTTGCTGCTTTTTAAGTTTGCGCTCACTCAAGAGTGTTGATTGACCCGCCAGCTTTCCTGCCAAATAAGTTTCTCCTGTTTTTCCCAGTCCTTCACGCTGTCCAACAATTTCACTGATTTTATCAGTCGTCACTCGTACTGCCAGATATCCTACCAATGAACTGTGGCCAGCCGTAGGGACTTGACTCAATACAAACGCAGAAAGCTCACCATCTGCCGGTGCATAGGGTTCATAATCCGCAAAGATGACCAGTGTGTCCATTTCAGCAGTAGACAACGCTTTTGCCAATCCAGAATTTTTTAGCTCGCTTTCTGGAATTTTAATCCCCAGATCTGGATATCCAGAAACGGAATAGACAATCGTTCCCTGAGGATCAATAAAGAGAAGGTCTCCCCATTCGTTATCATTGGTGATGGTGCTCAAGCGTTCTTCATACTTTTCGACGATTTGATACCAGCCAGGGGAACCTATTTTTTCAGTAATGGCTATTTGAGAGATCGAGCTCACAGCCTCCCTGATAAAAGGATCTTCTTTGAGAAACGTCACATCCACTTCCAGTTTGGCAAAATAATCCTCAATTTGTTTCTGTTGCAGAATTTGAATTCCAGCCAATTTTTGGAACGTATCCTGACGCAAAACGGCTACTGTTTCGACCAATACTTCCATATCATTTTGACGTGCTTGAAAATAGCGGGTGATTTCATTTTTTTTAATGTCCCGGACCGAAATAAGTTGCTGTTCGATTTGTTCAACCAGGGCTGATCTGGAAAAATTGACACAAATGACGGCTAATAAAATCACTGGTGCAATTCCTACGATACCTGTCAGGATGTTAATCCACAAAGGTTTGTTTCTTAAATTCATCTCTCCTCCTCAATTGTCTCTCTTGCTTAGGAATGTTCCAAAAATAACTTACACATTTACTTGTCTTTTATTCCGATTTCCTGCGTTGACGCATCGCCCATGTAGTTCGACTACGCAGATGATCCATCGCCGTATCGACGGACCGCTTAAAAATCGAAAAAAATCCTGCGCAAATTCGTGTAAGTTATTTCTGTCGCCTTCCTTAGACTTTCACTATTTATGTTGTATGCATCGGACATGGCCATATTTTCGTCCAATAAACACTTGTCATATATTTGACTGAAATGTTCTCTGAACTTGTCGAAGAGGGTAATATGCCAATCTAGCCTCTTCCTGTAATACGATCATTTGAATAAAAAAGGGCGTAGAATTCTCCATCCTTCAGCAAGTTAGATGCCAATTCAAAAAATCCTCTAGAAGTCAAGAAAATAGAGGGGCATCGATATGCGACAATGGTTTCTGGCTCAAATATTAGTGGAATATGACACATTGTTTGGCATGGTAGGAGCGGAGAGTTACACATTAAGAGCCTCTCCCCTTCAAAAGAGCGTGTTATGGAGGTTTGAAGGATTTCTCTTTTGAAGGGGGATGAGGATCTTTTTTTAGCTGTCTCTCCCTCTTTTGGAAGAGACAGCTGCAGGAGGTGGAGAGGGGATCTCTGTTTTTGTATTTTCTATTTGAACGGGGTTATTGACAAACAACACATCTCTTAAAAATTCCGAATTTTTCTCGATCCATTGCAAAACTCCCTGGTCATCGAGGTGGTGCACCTGCTGATACACATCTATTGTTTTTTTCTGTATTCTGAGAAACCATTCGGTTGTCATGGATTTTTCAAAAAGTGGAGTGTCATTTTTCTTTTTGCGGGTAACCATAGTGTAAAACCAATCCGCATGCTAAAAAAAACAGGTATTGAACCCATTCATATCATATTGTTTTACACCTATTTCTGCAGATAAAGTGCCAATGTACTCAAACTGTTTTAATCGATTTTGATCAAAGGAGTATCACTTTGACAGCTTAGCTTGATTTCTCGGAGGCATGGTGGTCTTAAAAAAATGTAAAAAAAGAATATCAACCGTGATTCATTGAATTCTAATTTTATTATTTTTGGGTGGAATCTCACACATTTGTATAAAGCAGTGGAGTGAGGAAATGCTCAATTTATAAAATTAGGAGACAGATCAGGGGACTCATCCTGGGTTAGAAGTCATTAGTCGAAAGAAACTAATTCAGAGGCGTTCAAAGAAGGGGCTCCAGAAGCTATTCAGGTGGCAGACAGGTGACATTTGCGCAACGCCGCCCGGCTCAAAAATTTAACTGATAAACTTTATCAGGTGATCTCGTTATACGAATTTGCGTTTAAAAAAGTGACATTCCAGAGTATTTTGTCATTCTGAGCTTGCGAAAGAATCTCAATAATTTCAGAGAGATCCTTCGACAAGCCGCTTCGGCGTACCGTCAGGATGACATATTGTATACTTTTAAACGCAACTTGGTATTAGTATTTTATTGCGATAGTCTCCCAGAATCTATAAAGAACCAAAAATAAATTAGTGTTTTAGTGATAGGTCACATACACGACCCGGTAGGGAATACCATACTCAGTAAAGTAACGTATCCAACGTTTTTGGTTTTGCTGCAGCCGATCTCCAGGAGCTTTCACTTCGATCAACTCATAGCCATGATGTTCTGGAAAGGCAATCAAATCAGGAAATCCCGTATCATTTGCCCGCAAATCCCAACTCAAACGATCAAAGATACTGGTGAAATGATAACGAGGGATGCGCTCCAGACAAATCTGGATCAACTCTTCACTCAACTTGGGCCAATAAACGAGGTAGTTACTGATATTATATTTTTCCCGAAATGTCTGTAACATCATATCAGGCCACGCTTTGTCCTCCTGGATGCATTGTAACCGTTTTTCAATCTGACTTTGGCGTTTCCTGCGAAACTCATCAGAAAACAAATCAGCCGGACCACGTTGGTAAAGATTAAAAAAGGCCCCCCGCACCGGCATAAATAGAATATCCCAAAAGGCCAGACCAAAAAGGCCCTTCCATAGATGATTTTCTACATAAAATGCCTGGAATTTCTGAGATTCTAAAAATTCCACGACTTGCAGTTCTACTGGTAACTCAGAAAAAGGAAGATTCCATTCACTTTCTACAATGTCTGGCACATGTGCGGCATGAACTGGTTGTCCTAATTTTTTTTGCAGCTTGATTTGAAATTTTTCTGCAAATTCCAGCTCTTCTTCGTTGAATGGGGTGGTTTTAATCTCAATACAAAGTGCCAGTGCGGTTTCCAATTTGTCCTGCTGCGCCAATATTCGGGCCTGACGTTCTCGTGCCGGTGGATGGTCGGATTGCTGATAAAGCTGAAGTGACTCTGGCCAGGCTCCTAAGCGTTCTAACTGACGTGCCAGTGTGTTGGTCAGGCGGTTGTGGCGTCGTTTCAGGGCATCGTCTTCACCATGATGAGGGAGCAATTGGAAATAGTCGAGAATCGTTTGTATATCCTTGCTGGCCAGGACATCCTCTGCAAGCTCTCGCAAAAGCAGCATTTGCAGTGTGTTATCTAACAGAACACGGCCTTGAAAATAGCGATCTTCCTGGTGAATTTGATAATTTTCATAAGACATGACTCCCAAGTCTAACAGAACAAACTCCGTCAAATCTTGTCGTAAATTTCCAAAGAAACACAGACGATAAATCAACAGCTCTCTCAAGCGCAGGGGCTCTATCCAGGAGAACCATTGTGTCATTTGTTTAACCAAAGCCGCCTTGTTCTCTGCTTGTAAAAAATGCTCCACCAATGCTGGTTTTTTGAAGCTACGCCATCCTTTTGTATAGGTTGTATCCAATTCCAGCAATTCTTGGCGAACCAGGAGATTCAGTAAAATTTCCATGTCGATTTCGGGGTTAATAGCGACAAAATCTGCCTCTGCCAAAACTTCCAACATCTGAGGGATACTGGAAATTTCAGAATATTGCAATTTGTCACTGCGGAAATAAGGCCCTTTGCGAGAGATCAGACGCACATACAACCGTTGTGCATCCAATGGAAGCTTCTGGAAGTCCACTGACAGGGCCTTTTCAGGCTCTGTCAGCAAATCAGAATACTGACGATACACAAAATCAATCAATTTTTGAAAATTATCGAGGTAATACCCTTCCGGAAGTTCAATGGCCATGATGACTGGTATTGGATCTGCATAATACGTTACATTTCCATGACTTTATCACTGGAAAATCGAATGTTTCTTCGTTACAATTTTTCATCATCGTGGGAAAAAATCCAGAGAAAGAAGAATCAGGGGGAATTTATGGATAAAACAACGGAACAATTGGCACAGGAACTCAAAGAATTCAAACAACGCTTACAATTGTTAGAAACATCGACCGATTGGATTTGGAGCATTGACCTGGCAGGTAACATCATTTATTCCAATCCAGCGATTGTAGGGTTGTTGGGCTATGAAGTCGAGGAAGTGGTTGGGGGCTCTTCCTTTCCCTTCATGCATCCTGATGATCAAAGTCTCATTCTGGAAATGTACCAAAAGGCGGTTTCACGTAAAGAAGGTTGGTCCAACTGGGAAATCCGCTGGTTGCACAAAAATGGTTCAGTTCGTTTTTTTGAGAGCACGGCCCAGCCCGTTTTTGACGAAGACGGCAATCTGACGGGGTACAATGGAATCGACCGGGACATCACACAGCGTAAACAAGCAGAAAAAGAATTGCTACAATACAAAGCCCTCATCACACAACTCAACGATCTGGTCTATATTTGTGACACCCAAGGAAACATCCTATTGGTCAATGATGTGTTTGAAGAATTTACAGGCCGTGCACCAAAAGAATTTTACGGAAAATCCTTTGTCCCCCTTTTTGATGAAGAGAATTTGCAAAAAGCAATGGATTTGTACAACCGAACATTGCATGGAGAAAGCCTCCGCTTCGAATTGGCTTTCAAAGATACAGGCATTCTATGCGAGTACAAGAGCATCCCTTTCCGGGATAACAAAGGAAACATCATTGGGGTGATTGGCATAGCACGGGACATTATGCGACATAAAAAAAATGAAGAGGAACTCGACAATTACAAACATCTAGAAGACTTGGTCAGTCAAAGGACTGAAGAATTACAAAAATGGAAAAATGTGTTTGATCATGCGGAATGGGGAATTGCCATCAGTACAGGGAGTCCAGCCTTCTTTGGAAAGGTCAATCCGCAGATGACCAAAATGTATGGATATTCCCAGGAAGAAATGATGGGAATGGCTGTCTCCAATATATTTTTACCAGAAGATCAGAAAAAAGTAGCCGAATATGCCCAAAAATCCATTAAGGAAGGCAATTGCACATTTGAAACGAGACAACAAAGAAAAAATGGTTCTGTTTTTCCAGTATTGATCAACTTAACAGCCGTGAAAGATAACAGAGGAAACTTGTTATACCATGTTGCCAGCATTCAAGATATTACGGAACTCAAAGAAGCAGAAAATCGAATCAAGGAAAGTGATTTTCGATACCAGAGGCTGGTAGAATCAATGAGTGAGGGGCTGTGTGTGATCAATCAGCATTCAGAAATCACCTATGTCAACCCCAGGCTGTGTGAAATGTTTGATCGTTCTGAAAACGAAATTGTTGGGTATCCTGTCACCGATTTTATGAATGATGCTTCCAGAGACAGGTTTCTAGAAGAAATGAAAAAACGTCGTGTTGGAAAAGCAACCACTTATGAATTAACCTACGTCCAGCAAGGAGGCAATGAAGTTTTCACACTGACCTCAGGAACTCCCATCATGGGCGACAATAACCAGCATCAAGGTTCCTTTGCTGTCATTACTGATGTGACGAAACTTAAAAAGACAGAATACGAATTGGCCATTGCGAAGGAACAGGCAGAGTCTGCCAGCTTGGCAAAAACTAAATTTTTGACGAACATGAGTCATGAAATACGAACCCCCCTGGGAGCAATCATTGGTTTCAACCAAATATTGCTCAATAAAAGCAAAGAACTTTCTCTGCCTGAAGAATACAAAAAATATCAGAAAAACATCCACAACAGTGCCAATCTGCTCAACGAACTGATCAATAATATTCTGGACCTCTCCAAAATTGAATCCGGTAAACTGGAAGCCATCGAAGAAGATTTTTACTTGGATAATTTGATCAAAGGTCTTTTCGAAACCTACGATTACCAAGCACGCCAAAAAGGGGTTCATTTTAGTTATCATATTGATCCCAATATTCTGAGTCCCATTCGTGCTGACAAAAACAAGATCAGTGAAATTTTAATCAATCTGATTGGGAATGCTATTAAATTTACACCGGCTGGTAAGGAAGTCAAACTGAAGGTCGTTCGAGATAACAGTATCCTGGCGTTTATGGTCATCGATCATGGTATTGGCATTCCGAAAGATCGTCAAAGCATCATATTTGACGCGTTCGAGCAAGTCGACCGTTCTATCGCCTATCGGTATGGGGGAACAGGCTTGGGACTGGCGATTTCCCAAAAACTGGCAACAATCATGGGCGGAAAAATTAATGTTGTCAGTGAAGAAGGACGAGGTTCCAATTTTTGTGTACTGCTTCCTTATCAAGAAGCCGCTGAGTCCATCCCACGTGATACGGCCTACACCACCTTCCCCCCCTTATCTTTCATAGATTCGGATGCTTCACCTTCATCATTTCTAACAGGTACCACCATCTTGGTGGTGGAAGATAATTTAATGAATCAAGAATTGATTGCCGCTCTATTTGTCAATTTAGGAGTACAACTCCACTTTGCTAATAATGGAAAAGAAGGAATTGAAAAAGCTCTGGCACTTCAAGAGGAAGGCACTCTGCCTGATCTTATTTTGATGGATATACAGATGCCCATCATGGATGGCATAGAAGCGACTCAACATATTCGTTCTGATCCAGAACTCAAAAATATTCCAGTTGTCGCTCTCTCTGCCGATGCTTTTGCCGAGCAACAAGCACAAGCACTTTCCATCGGAATGAATGATTACCTCACGAAACCCATTGAAATGGATAATCTCTTGCTGGTACTGCAGAAATATCTGCAGAAGGAATCATAGAAAACATGTCAAAGCTCCATTGTAACTTCGGGGTATTTGAGAAACTCAAGTAGATTGTATAGACTTCCAGATAATAAACTTCCAGCAGCACCGCATCGGCG
This sequence comes from SAR324 cluster bacterium, assembly GCA_028282505.1. GTDB lineage: Bacteria > SAR324 > SAR324 > SAR324 > NAC60-12. Next base: position 14,474 of record JANQHV010000320.1, read on the forward strand.
GACCGAGGCGTCGGAAGCCTGCATGCTCCTGTCTGTAATTAACGGGCACGGAGGCCCCGGTCCGGCGTTCCGGCACTACCAAATCATTTATCTGGAACACTATAGTAACGCCAACAACCCCGCCCAGTCTGAGATGGTAGGAACTTCAAATTCAAGTGTTGTTTCAGAGGTTCCAAAAATATTCTTAGCAAATTTTTTATTCTGGTGTTGCACATACTGCATCCATACTGGCTGCAGACCAGCCTGTTGTGAACCTTGGATATCCGCAACGGGATTATCTCCAACAAATACAATTTGCTCTTTTGGCACATTCAATCGTTCAATCAGGGTTGAAAAAGTGATGGGATGTGGTTTGCGGTATCCAATATCACCCGAAATCAGAATGACGTCAAAGAAAGGAGTCAGGCCCAGTTGGGTAAGAATTCCCTTGGCAGCAGGTGCATGAGTGAAATTGGACAATAAACCCAGACGATAATCCTTTTTGAGGACTTCTAACATTTGGAGTGTTCCAGGAATCAAGGCTGCATGCTCAGTAAATGCTGAGAAATATGCATCCACCGCCTTAGCAATCCGAGAATCATCTGGTGGAATTCGATAGCCAAGGTGATTCAAGGCAGCACTGAGCCAATATTTATTATGAGTTTCCCTGTTGTCTTTTTTGGTTTGTTCGATAAACCGCTGAGCTTCATTTTTATACGCAGTTAGAAACGTTTCATCTTGCATGGACAATCCATCTTCTTTGAAACTTTGCATCACCCGAGCATGTGCGGTTTTATGGCTCAAATATTCCAGGGTGATCAAGGTTTCAAACAAATCAAAAGCAATGGCCTGAATTTCTTGCAATGGAGTGGACATCTTTATCTAAATACAGAAGCTTTATTTAAAACAATACTTCTAACAGTTTTTTGTAGAAATCATCCCATAACTTCTGATCTGGTTGAATCGGGGATGATTTTTTATCAAGATAGGGTCAAGATCTAAGTATGAAATAAATCGATCGAGCAAATGTTCGTTGAAATACTTGGCTTTCCATGAAGCAATCGAACAGACGTTTGCTTGGTTGTCTGAACTCTGACGATCTTGGTGTCTGAGAACATTGAGAGCGCTCAGAGAAGCATTGAAATGAAAATGTAATGCCTCCTTTTTTCTGGCCTGAGAATCAGTCAATCCAGTAAACTGTTTGGCATCACGAAACACAAATTCTATTTGGAAGCGAGCCTTGTAAAAGCGATAAATTTCCATGGCCTCAAGCATCAGATTTGTTGCAAAGAGTAAGGCATATCGCTGTTTGTCTGGTTTTCTATTGTCGAGAACATAAACCACTTTGATATTCCTTTTGAAATGAGGTGAGTTGAGGATAGCGCTATAAAGCCAAACCCCTTTGTCTAACTCACCGGCCAAATCCCATCGAGAAAGGTCATCGAAATAGACCTTTCCATCGTATTTCTTTTTGGCTCCTGGTCCTGCTTTTTGAGGTCCTGTGTATAGATATCGCAGATTGGCATCACGTCGTAACTTACTGATCACGCCAAACCCTAAAGCTTCAGTACCATTGATAAAACGAGTTTTGGCATAATAGCCATCAAAAGCAATCTCTTCGACACCGAGCGATTGGAGATGGGATTGATTGAGAGCCACTTGTCTTAAGTAGAAATCGAGACGACTTTCATCGCCTTTACCGATTTCTAAAGAAGTAGGGGTTTGCTGAACGGACAAAGGATAAGCCATATTGTAATCAACATCGATTACTGAGAGAAGTGATATTTCCTGTCCTCTCAAGCATCGAGAGGCTTGTCCACTAAAGAAGTAATCGATACCATAGCTCTCTTTACCACTTTTTGGTATATAAGAACAATCGGCTGCTCCAATTTTTTGATTCATGGTTGGAATCGTTTCGTTGATGACCATACGATTGAACATTGTGAAATCAAAGGATTTGCGAAAATTTCTTAAGTAGGTTTGCTCACTTAATTCACTGTATCGACTGAGGTTACGGAAATTCATCCGGCCTCTTAAGGCAAAAACACTAGAAAACAAAATCAATAAAAATTTCAGTTGGGGCTTAGAAACGTTGGACATTTGCAATAGAATTCGTTCAACTAAGGCCATGGAGTACTCCGCTTGATGTGAAAATTTGTCTGCAAACAAAATTCTCACAACTTCGGGTACTCTTGTCCAATCTTTTTTCTTACCTCAGCTAAAAACTGTCAGAACCATTG